>DAORTR010000038.1:0-16168 GCA_035432765.1 Pyrinomonadaceae bacterium | reverse complement strand
TTACGCAGGCGGTTCTGACGAGAACTGACCGCCCGCTTACGCAGGCGGTTCTGACAAGAACTGACCGCCCGCTTACGCAGGCGGTTCTGACAAGAGACTCTGACAAGAGATGTATGAGTTTGCAGTAACACCGGCGATCACACAGCTTCGGCGGCCGGGCGTAACTATCACAGAAGTTACGCCCGGCGCTGTCGGCGACGAGATCGGACTCTCGGCGAACGACCGCATCGTAAAGGTCAATGGCAGAGCGGTGCGGGATTATCTCGATTTCCGATTTCAGACCGCTGGCGAGACCGAACTCACATTCCACGTAAAGAGAGCAAAGGGCGAGACCGTCGAGATCGAATTCGACCGCGAAGAGGGCGAGGATCTCGGGCTGATGTTCGAGCAGATCGCGCCGCGCCAATGCGCGAACGAATGTCTGTTCTGCTTTACGAAAGGCAATCCGGAGGACGCAAGGCCTTCGCTTTTCATACGCGATGAGGACATACGCCTTTCGTTCCTTTACGGCAACTACACAACGCTTTCATCGATAACGCCGGCGGAAATGGACCGCATCGTCGAGCAGCGGCTTTCGCCGCAATACGTTTCGGTGCATGCGACGGACCTTGCGACACGAGCATTCCTGCTCGGCGTTCCCGAATCGCGCGCGGACATATCGGACAAGATACGGTTCCTGTTAGATCACGACATCGAGATCCACGCGCAGGTCGTCCTTTGCCCTACGATCAACGACGGCGACATTCTCGAAAAGACGATACGCGACCTTGCGGCGGATTTCCCGAAGGTGATCTCGACGGCGATCGTGCCGATGGCGTTGACGCGTTTCAATACGGACGAACGTCTGACACGTGTTACGCCCGAATTTTGCCGCGAGACGATCAAACGGGTCGAGAAACTGCAAAAGGAATTTCGCCGCACGCTCGGCAAAACGTTCGCGTTCCTCGGCGACGAGATCTACATAAAGGCCGGCGTTGAGATCCCGTCGAGACGGCATTACGGCAGCTATCCGCAGATCGAGGACGGCGTAGGGATGATGCGAACGTTCTTGAATAAATTCGAGAGTTTTCTCGCGGGCAAGCATACGAAACGCGCGAAAGAAGTTCGCGCTCACGGAGCCGCGATAGTGCCTCACGCGGGCGAAACTCCGGTGCCGCAGCATCTTCTTTCGAAGAAAAAACGTCCGCACGGAACGCTTCTTACGGGCGAAATGTTCGCTCCTATTCTCCGCGGCGAGATCGACCGATACAATCGCCGGACGCTCTCGAAGTTGAAGGTCGTCGGCGTTCCCAACAATTATTTCGGCGGCGACGTGTCGGTCGCAGGGTTGCTTTCAGGGCAGGACTTCGAAGCTCTGAAGGGCAGCATTACGGGAGATTTTGTCATCGTTCCGAAGGTCTGCGTGAAATCCGACGAGCCGGTCTTTATCGACGGAATGCCGCTCGAAGACTTGAAGAGCAGAATGCCCGTGCCGCTCTTGCCGATGGACACGGACGATCTGCTCGCCTTTCTCTCGCCTCACCTCTCGAAATGATAAACGATGATGCCGGTTACTTTGATCGGCACTTTTGAAAGCCAGCGTCGGGGTGAACTTCGCCTGCTTTGCCGCCCGCAATGCAGTTTCGCGGAAGAGCGCGTTGCCGTTCGAAGCGGTTGCTGCGACGACGCGGCCTTGCTCGTCGATGACGACTTGTACGGTTATGCTGCCGGAGATTCCCATACGCAAAGCGGTCTCAGGATATTGCGGCTTGGGCAAGAAGGTCGCCTTGCTGTTCACGACACCGATGTTTCGCGGCGTGCGATCAACGACGTTCGGAGGCGGCGTGCCCGTGTCGTCCGCTTTTGGCTTTGCAGGTTCTTTCGGACCGAATGTCTGAGTAGCTGTCCCGCCATCAACTCCGTCCGGACGGCCGACATTTGAGCGCGGCGCGTCACTGTTCACGGGTGCGATGATCACGGGGCCTTTCGGCATTGGCGGAATGTTCGATGCGGTTACGCCGATCTTGTCCGGAACGAGACTCGGTTCATCAACAGGCGAGACAAACGCGGTTCTGGTCGAAACGTTCGAGGCGGCGGAACGCGCCGACGGCGTTTGGGCTCTGTCGGGCTCTGCAACGGCAGGTTCGACGGCCGTCGGCGCAAGCATCGAGGTCATTTCGATCCCTTCGCCGGGAAGCGAAAAGTCATCCGCGAAAATACTAGCCACGAGGAACGTGGCAAAAAGCACACTGACGAGGCTCACGGAAAAGCCGAAATACGGACTGCGTCCATGCTGCTTATTTCCATCGAGGTCGTATCCGATCTGTCTTTCGAACATAAATGGTCTCCTCCTTTGCTAACGTCTTTGGACACCGCAGCGGAGGAGAATGTTCCGAAAGGAGATCAGCTCGTCTTTAGAATTTTCGTATCAGTATTACGCCGCCGATCACGAGCAGAACGCCGGCAACGCGACCGACCGACATCTGTTTGACGTCGAGGCCGAGGAGGCCGAAATGATCGTAGAAAAGCGTGATGAGCATCTGGCCCGCGACGATCAGGCCGAACGTCAAGGCGACGCCGAGACGCGGCAAAAGGATAATGGTCGAGGCGACGAAGAAGGCTCCGAGAATGCCGCCGAGCCATGCAGCAGGCGGCGCATTCTTCGCAGACACAATATTCCCGAGCGGAACGCCCGTCGCGACGGAATAGATAGCTAAGGTTACGGTGCCGACGACGAACGACAGCAAGGCCGCGATGATCGGGCTATCGACGGCGACCGCAAGTTTGTTGTTGAGCGCCGTTTGTGTGGGCAAAACTGCACCCGCTAAAAGGGCAAGGACGATCAGGAAATATAAAGCGGGCATACTTAGAATTTTTTAGTAGCCGGTCTTGTCGGCTTTGTTTAACCATTCGACGAAAAGTTCGCGGCCTTCGGCGGCGAGAAGGCTCGTCAAAGGGATCGTCCGTTCTTCGCGAGGTCGGTCGAGTTCCTTGTAGATAAAGTCGTCGTCGAAGCCGCCGAACGCTGCGTCTTCGCGGGTTCCGGCAAAGAAGATGACACGGGGGCGCGCCCAATAAAGGGCTCCGAGACACATCGGACACGGCTCGCACGACGTGTAAACCGTGCAGTCCTCAAGCTGAAAACTTGAAAGATTTTTGCAAGCATCGCGGATCGCGACGACCTCGGCATGAGCGGTCGGATCATTGTCGGATGTTACGCGATTCCAGCCTTCGCCGACGATGCGACCATCTTTAACGATCACGCAGCCGAACGGTCCGCCGGCGTTCGACTGCATACCTTTGCGCGCGAGTTCGAACGCCCGTTGCATAAACTTCAGATCCTCTGCGCTCATTTCGTTTTCGGCTCCGTGAGGCGGATTTCGTACAGGTTCTTCCAGTCCTTGCCGGTAACGAAGATGCGGTCGCCGGCGGCGTCATAAGCGATGCCGTTGAGAGTATTTTCGGCCTTCGCGTCGTTCGGGTTGTTACTTCTCGCTTGGTCGTCGGGCGAGATGCCGGCAAGGTCGATCCAGCCGACGATCGCTCCCGAATTCGGGTCGATACGTGCGATATAGTTCGGTTTGCCGAGCACTTCCGGGTCTTCGGAATGCCACACGTTGGCCCAGAGTTCGCCTTTGACCCATTCGAGTTCGTTGAGCCGCATCTGCGGTTCGCCGTCGTCGCGTTTGACGACGATCATACGCTTTGACTTGAAGGTTTCGGGGTCCATAACGCGGATAACGTGCGTGCCGTCAGTCATATAAAGGAGCGAGCCGTCAGTCGTCATTCCCCAGCCTTCGCCCGGATAGTGGAACTCTTTGAGGAGTTTGAAATCGGCGGCGTCGAACTGCCTGCAAAGGCCTTGCTGATACGTAAGCTGGTATATTTTGCCGTTCACCTCGGCGATTCCTTCGCCGAAATCTTCGCGCGGAAGGTCCCATTTCTGGACGACCTTTCCCGTCTCCAACTCGACTTTGCGGAGGCTCGACTCGCCTTTTTCGCCGGTACTTTCGTAAAGAAAACCGTCCTTGAAATAGAGGCCTTCGGTGAATGCTTTCGGGTCGTGCGGATATGTCTTTACGATCTCGAAACCATAGACCGGCGCCGGGCCGACGTTCTTCTTTACCGGAGTCGGCGAGGCCGCATTGGTGCCGTTGTTAACGGCGTTGGCAGAGCAGCCGAACGCGAGGAAACACGCAATTGTTATCAAAAAAAGTCGCATAAGATCACTTTTTAAGGGCCTGCTCGATCGCGGCCTTAAAGCCCTCCACACTGATCCGGTCGATACGGCGTCCATTGATAAAAATGGTCGGTGTGCTGTTGATATGAAGAGCCTCGCCGTCCGCAATATCCTTCTTGATCTCGGTAAGCGTCTTGTCCGAGTTCATATCGGCGTCGAATTTAGCGGCATCGAGGCCTAGGTCGGCGGCATATTTTTTTAAGCTCGCGGTATCGAGCTTGTCCTGGCTCTTATAAAGAATTTCGATGAACTCGAAGAATTTTCCCTGGGCGTTGGCCGCCGATGCCGCGCGTGCCGCAAGCATTGAATTGTCGTGTACGGATTCAAGCGGAAAATCGCGTATTACGAGGCGAACCTTGCCGGGAAATGCCGCGATCGCGGTCTTTAGGATCGGATGCGTTGCCGAACAAGCCGAGCACTGAAAGTCGCTGAACATAATGACCGTAACGGGAGCATTCGCAGGGCCTTCTGCCGGATCGTCATCTGTCGAGACAGTCTCGACCGGCTGTTCGGGCGCCTTGTAGAGCAGAGCAACGCCGTACTTTGCCGTCAGGCGTTTGCCGAAATCGGCATTCAGGCGAGCGTGTTCCTCGTCGCTGAAATCGACCATCTTATTGGTGATCTCGCGCGCGATTATCGAGCTTGACTCAACGCCCGTTGCTTTCGCCTCGTCCGATACAAGCGTGTTGAAGATCGCTTCGTCGAGGTCTGCGAGGACGTCGTCGGCGAGCTTCGCCTCGAACTCATACAGGTCGTATTTGACGAATCTATCGAATTCAGACCGCGTTACCTTGTCGGTCCCGATCGTGGCAAGTACGTCTGCGGCAGCGAGATTTGCGGCATTTACATCCTTTACTTTCGCCGCCTTGTATTTGGTTTGAAGCTCGGTTACGAGCTTTACGACCGCTTCTTGGTGTTTTTTGCCGTTCAGCCAATCGACGATCGGCTGACGAGCCTTTTCAAGCGGAACGTCGCCGAGGGCTTCCTTATTCGCGTCGTAAGCGACCTTTATCTCGGCGTCCGTCGGCGCAGGGAGCGTCGTTTTTAGATCGGCGATCAGGCGGCCGACCGTCAAGCCTTTTGAAGCGGCCTCAAGCGACAGAGCCTTAGACGCGATCATTTCATTAAGGAGTTCTGTGCGGAATTTCTTTAGGTCGGCGGGCGCACCGGCGACCTCGGCCTGCGCTTCGGCGGAAAGGTCGGCGACCGTGAACTTATGCCCTTTCGCGGTTGCGAGGACATCGGTCGGCTTTTGCGCCGGTACGGCGGACGCGGAAAAAAGAAGAATGGAGATCAGAATTGCGAGTTTCGTCATTTTAGAGATCAAAGTAGTACGCTTGAATCTTAACAAACCTTTCGACTCTACTCGAACGCTATAGGTTGTATATGCTCGTCCCGCGAAAATTCTATGCACGGCAAGACACGGCGAAGATCGCACGCGAATTGCTAGGTAAACTTCTCGTTGTGCCGTCCGACGGCCTACGCGTTTCGGGAATGATCGTCGAAACCGAGGCATATTTGGGCGAGATCGACCGAGCGGCACACAGCTATGGCGGGCGGCGCACGAACCGCAATGAGGTTATGTACGGTGAAGCCGGATTCGCCTATGTTTTCTTTGTTTACGGAATGTACAACCAATTTAACTGCGTTACGGGAAAGTCGGGAATGCCGCACGCGATCTTGATCCGAGGAGTCGAACCGGTGGAAGGCATTGAAATAATGCAGGAGCGGCGTCCGAAAGCGAAAAAGCTGCGTGATCTTACGTCCGGGCCCGGAAAGCTCTGCATCGCGTTGGGGATCGACCGCACGCTTAATGGCGAAGATCTGCTGGGAAACAATGTCTTTATTGAGGAGTACCGCAAGATTCCCGCTCGCGAAATTGCCTGCGGCAAGCGCATCGGGATCGACTACGCCGGCAATGACGCAGACCTTCCGCTACGCTTTTGGATCGCGAACAGCGAATTCGTAAGTCGAAAATGAAGGGCTCAGCCGAGTTGAACCGCTATACGCTTTGTTGGAGCTTTGCCGGTATGAAATTCAAATTCGGGGCGAAAACTGATATTTTATAGTTTTATGACACAACCAAAGATGACGAAAGTAAGACCTGATATACGTGCGATCACGCGGCTTGTTCCAAAGAGCGGCAATCTTGTTCAGGGGCAATCGGAATTGCCGATCGACCCGAGGCTCGCAAAAGAAGCCGCCGAGATCATCGCCGCAAGCCAAAATCATTACGGGCCGAGCGAAGGCGACGCAAATTTGCGAACCGCGATCGAGGCGAAAATAAAACAATATAACAACGTAGATCTTAGTGCCGAGGCAAAACCGTTCGAGCTGATGGTGACGAACGGCGGTACGGGAGCCTTGATTGGTATCGCGCAGAGCTATCTGCGGGATAAATCCGCGCTGGTCTTTGAACCATATTATCCGTATCACCGCCGCATTCTCGAGGATTTCGGGGCGAAGACGGAAACTTTCGAGCTTGATGAGAATTTGAAGTTCGAAAAAGCTGAGTTGCTCGCGCTCTGCAGGACCCTGAAAGATCGAAAGGACTTTCCGCTCCGCGCCATCATAGTTTGTTCGCCGGCAAATCCGAGCGGGAAGGTGATGACCCAAGCCGAACTTCAGGATATCGCAGATGTCGCGAAAGAACTCGACCTGCTAGTCGTCTCGGACGAGGTCTATGAGCACTATGTAACGGGTGCGGCGCCGCACATCTCGATCGCAAGTCTGCCGGATATGTTCGACAGGACGATCACGGTAAATTCTTTTTCTAAATCTTGGAATATTTCGGGCTGGCGTCTCGGTTATGCGTTCGGCAAGGGCGAACTGCTCGCACCGGTCAACGCTGCCGCGAATGTGATCTATGTTTGCCCGGCAACGCCGCTGCAGGCCGCTTTGGGCAAGGTTCTGATGGTGGATGCGGGCTATTACCCGAGGCTCCGTGAGACTTTCGATGCGAAACGAACCGAGTTCGGAAAAGGCCTCGAGGCGCTCGGGTTTACGATCTACGATTCAGGTTCGGCCTTCTATCTTTGGGCGAGAATTCCGGAAGGCAACTCTGACGCGATCGCATTCAACGAAATGCTGATGCGCGATGCAGGTGTCGGGATGACGCCCGGTTCTGCGTTCGCGGACACGGATCGCTGGGACGCTCACGTCCGCATTTGTATCGCCCGCGAGGATGATATTTTGAGCGGCGCAATGGAGAAACTGCGCAGCGTTCTTGCCTAAGGGATAAAGTAAAGTATGAAACACATTCTGACGCTTTTTTTTATCGTTAGTCTTCTGATTTTGCCGCCGGCATTGCTCGCCGACGAAGGAATGTGGACCTTTGACAATCCGCCGCTCAAGCAGTGGAAGGAGCGCTACAATTTCGTGCCGCCTGCAGGCTGGCTCGATAAAGTGCGGCTTGCGAGCGTGCGTTTGAATGACGGCGGCTCGGCAAGTTTCGTTTCGGCGAACGGACTGATCATCACGAACCAGCACGTCGCGAATGGTCAGCTTTCGAAAATGTCCACAAAGGACAAGGATTACTCGAAGGACGGTTTCTACGCGCCGACACTCGCGGACGAAGTTAAAGCGACAGACCTTGAGGCCAACGTGCTTGAGTCCTACGAGGATGTAACTACGAAGGTTCAGGCCGCGGACTCGAGCGAGAGGAAAAAGGCCGTGATGGCCGACATCGAAAAGGATTGTGCGGCCAAGACGCAGTTGAAATGCGAAGTGATCTCGTTCTACAGCGGCGGCGAATATTGGCTGTATCGTTTCAAGAAATATACTGACCTGCGTATCGTTTTCGCTCCCGAAGAGCAGATCTCGTTCTTCGGCGGTGACCTCGATAATTTTACGTATCCGCGATACGATCTCGACATCACTTTCTTGAGGGCGTACGAGAACGGCAAGCCGGCCGTAACACCGAATTACTTTAAGTTCTCCGAAACGGGAGCAGCCGACGGCGAGTTCATCGTCCTGCCCGGCAACCCAGGTTCGACCGCAAGGCTTTCGACGGTCGCGCAACTCGCGTATCAACGCGATGTCGGCAATCCGCTGCTTGAGGCGACCTGGAACACGCGTCTTAATGCGCTCGAAACATATGCAAAACAGGGCGACGAGCAGCTTCGACAGGCTCATTCGGGAATTCGCTCGCTTCGCAATTCACTTAAGCGGCTTGCGGGCCAAGAGGAAGGCTTGCTGAATCCGCGTCAGTTCGGAACAAAGGTCGCCGAGGAAAAAGAACTTCGCGATAGACTCGCGGCGAAGCCCGATCTGGATAGGCAATACGCTCCCGCATGGGGCGATCTTGAAAAAGCTTACGAGACGCTGCCTGCCAAGGCACCGCGACTGGCATACTCGACGATCTCGGTCGCGCGCCTCGGATCGATAGCTTCGCAGATCGTGCGTTTTACCGAGGAGACGGCAAAACCTAATGACGAGCGTTATGACGAATATCGAGACAATCGGCTCGATTCGCTGAAATTCAGCCTGCTTTCGAAAGCACCGATCTATCCTGCGATGGATGAAGCGATGCTTGTCGCATGGCTCACGAAAGCGAAAGAAACCTTAGGAGCGAACGATCCGTTCATCAAGGCGGCACTCGGCGAAGCGGAAGTTTCCGAGGTCGTCGGACGTGCGGTTCGCGAGACGAAATTGATCGACCCGGCGGCGCGAAAGGCGCTGATGGACGGCGGAAAGGCTGCCGTTGCCGCTTCGACGGATCCGATGGTTACGCTTGCGCGTAGGATCGAACCCATTATTCGCGAGCTTCGCGCTTGGAACGACGACAATATCTCGTCGGTCGAGACCAAAGCGGGCGAACGCATCTCAAAAGCTCGATTTGCCGTCTATGGCAAGTCGATCCCGCCGGACGCTAACTTCAATCTTCGCCTAAGTTACGGTCGTGTGAAGGGTTATGAAGAAGACACGACGCTGGTGCCGTACCGCACGACATTCTTCGGGCTTTACGACCGTGCATTGAGCTTTGACGGGATGCCGCCGTTCGATCTGCCGCAGCGTTACAAGGACAAAATGGGCAAGTTCGATATGTCGGCAGCTCTTAATTTTGTTTATACTGCCGACACGATCGGCGGCAATTCAGGCTCGCCGATAATCAATGCAAAGGCCGAATTCTGCGGCATCAATTTCGACAGCAACATTCAAAAGCTCTCGAACAAATATTGGTACGTTGAGGAAAATGAAGGCGGTCGTGCAGTCGGCGTCCATTCGCAGGGAATTCTCGAAGCGTTGAGGCATATTTACGAGACAAAGGCACTTGTCGCTGAACTGACCGCGAAGTAGATCGGCGGCGGATCGGCTCCGGATCTTCAATGCGCCGGGTCGCGGCCTATCGTAGGCAGATCGGAAAAACAGGAGTTCGCGATCGTTATGAACTTTCGGCTCTTGGTGAACCCGTAATCTTCGCCGTTCCAGCGGTTCAAGCGAAGGGCCGTCGCCTCCAACTCAGCTTTTGTAAGCGTCGGGAACGCGTTCGTCCATTGCGGGCAAGCGCGTTTTTTGACGATATGCCGGATCGAGGGCCGCAGGTAAAAAGAGAAGATCGACGGATTGAGAGCTTCGTTCAAATGTTCTGAAATAAATGGTCGGAGAAAGGTCTGATGCAAATCGCCGGTTTCGTTAATGAACCAGGAACCGTTCTTTAGAGCCAGAACGGGCGGCCGCGTCCGTCCGCCGATCTTTAAGAGCTTCGTCAGGCCCTGATAAAAACGCATTCCCGCGTAATTTGCATAGAGGTCGGCATTTGAAAAAACGCCCGAGACCATCGAGCCGTAGAATGTTCGTTCGCTCACCCTTCCCCACTTAACGGCCTTTTTAGCTGCCTCGTCGGGGCTTTTTCCTTCTGCGGCGGCGTCCCTGTTGATCTTGTAATACGTATATCCTTGCTGGAATAGGTGCTCGATCTTGTCCACGCCGAACTCTGCCCCATACATCCGGATCGTCGGGCTTATCGTTACGTAGTTCGTCGGCAGCAAAACGAAAATTGATTCGCCGTAGCTTGTTTTGTAGCGTGCCGGCTGACCGCGAAACTCGTGCGTGTTGATCCAATTCCCGACCTTTGTAAGCGGGAACGTTCCGTCGCCGAGCTTTTTGTATAGGCCGTGCGCGACCGCATCGTCCGAGCGAAGATATCGAAGCCGCTCTCTATCCTCGTTCGGATCGTCACAATTACTCTTCTCGACACATGTTTGCCGGATCGCGATCTCGGCATTCAGATTTGCGACTACCTCAAAAAGAGCATTCAACGCATAGTCTGAGACCTCGTCCCCGATATCTGCAAGCGGCACGGGAGGCCGATCGTATTGATCCGTCTCGAACCCGAAACAGATCGTGCCGTTCGCCAGAAAGACGATGCTGAGAAACGCACAGATCAGTGATGGAAACTTCATAAGCCGAAAAATAAAACGATAGGCTGTTTAGAACTTCACCGAAACTACAGACTACAATAAAATATCACTTTGCTGATCGATATTCGTAAGGCTCAATGCGAATCGACGAGGCTGAACTACATTAGAAATGCACTATCATCTTATCGGAATTTGCGGAACGGCGATGGCGTCGCTTGCCGGAATGCTGCTCGCACGCGGGCATAAAGTTACGGGTTCGGATCAGAACGTCTATCCGCCGATGTCAACGCAACTCGAATCTCTCGGCATCGAGATAATTCGCGGCTATCGCGCTGAGAACACAGAAATTAACGCGGACGTTACGATCGTCGGCAACGCGATCTCGCGCGGGAATCCGGAACTCGAGGCGGTGCTCGACCAACGTCTCAAATACACTTCGCAGGCGCAGGTCGTGCAGGATGAATTCATTCGCGGCAGACGCTCGCTCGTCGTTGCGGGTACGCACGGAAAGACGACGACGACGAGTCTTGCGGCTTGGATATGCGAATCCGGCGGTCTGAACCCGAGCTTTCTTGTCGGCGGTATCGTGCAGAATTTCGACGCGAGCTTCCGCGTTGCGGATTCCGAGTATTTCGTGATCGAAGGCGATGAATATGACACGGCATACTTCGATAAAAAGCCGAAGTTTATGCACTATCTGCCGGAGATCGCGATCGTCAACAACATTGAGTTCGATCATGCGGACATATACGACGACATCGACGATATAAAGTGGGAATTCTCGCGGCTGATGAATCTCGTGCCCGGCAGCGGACGGCTTATCGCGGGCATTGATTCGCCGATCGTCGGCGAGGTGCTTGCGGAGATGGACGGGAAACTCTTCACGCAGGTCGAAACGTTCGGCTTGTCGGACGCGGCAAAGTGGCAGGCGCGGTATATCGATCTATCGGGCGAGAAGATGCGTTTTACCGTCTTTCGCGAAGGGAATTCATTCGGCGAATTCGAAACGTCGCTGCTGGGCGAATTCAACGTGAGGAACTGTCTCGCCGTGATCGTCGCCGCAAACGCGTGGGGCATCTCGAACGAACAGATCCAAAAGGGCTTTGATACTTTTCTTTCGGTCAAACGACGGATGGAGATCCGCGGCGTGATTCGCGGCGTAACCGTTATCGACGATTTTGCGCATCACCCGACGGCCGTCGAGGAAACGCTAAAGGCACTCCGGACGAAGTATCCTGCGAATCGCCTGATCGCCGTCTTCGAACCTCGAACGTGGTCTTCGCGGCTTGCGACGTTCCAAGAGCCGTATTCGAAGGCATTCGGGTATGCCGATCGCGTGATCATAGCGGGCGTTTACAACACTTCAAAGGCGAGCGAACTCGGAAAGGTGCTTGACGTGAACGAGCTTGTCGCTGACCTGAATATGCGCGGCAAACGCGCAGAGAGTTTTCCCGACGCGGACTCGATCATCGAGCATCTTGTGCCGGAACTCGCTGAGAATGACGTCGTCGCAATTATGTCGAACGGAGCCTTCGGCGGCATCCACGGGAAATTTCTCGACGCATTGGGGAAGCCTGTTGCTTAATGCAGGACGCAATGCAGAGTTTTTTTAAAAAGAAATGATGCAAGAGATATCATCTCGCCTTTCGGCATTTTATAAACGCGGTGTTCCCGTAATTCTGGTTGGGCTGTTTTGCTACGGACTGTGGGGGTCTTTGAAACAGGGACCTACATCGACCTCGAAGTTAGCGGTTGGAATGGCGGTATTCGGCATCGTAGCGGCGGTCGTGCTATATCGCTGCTGGAAGCTGAAGAAAGTGTCCGCAGACGATCGCTTTATCTACGTTTCGAACGGCAAAAAAGAAGCAAGGATCCCGTTCGATCAGATCGAATCGGTTTATCAGAACTTCTCGCAAAGGGGCGGAATCGAGACCGTTGCGATCGCTTTTAAGGCGGATACGATCTTTGGGTCGAAGATCATTTTTGCGCCGCCTTTTCGACTCGCCAATTTTGCCGAGCATCCGATCGTCGGCGAGCTGAACGATATGACAGTTGGCGGCAGGAGGTTACCTGTATCGGCCCTGAGGCGTTGACGGGATTAGGCCGCGGGGTGTCAAAAAGCAAGCTCGATCTAGCGGCAAAATCGTGTATGTTTAACCTCAAAAAACATGCTTGCCAAATTTCGGGAAAAACGGCATACTTCCTTTTGTTTGCTCTCGTTTGATATCGCGTTGATATTTCCGTCCCGCCAGGAAAGCGCGGTGCTTTTTCGGTTCGGTTTTGAGAGTTGGTCAATTGCATCTTTTTTGAAGCTAGCAAGCTTTTTTTGAGCAGGAAGTTACGCACCGCACTTAGACAAAAAGCCCGAAAGAACAACTTGTGACTCGCGCGCTTCTTTTCGCAGTCTGCCTGCACTTGTGCTTCAAAACAATCTCCAGAATAAATCTGAATAAACCTTAGAAAATGGGAACTAAACTTTATGTCGGGAACTTGTCATTTCGCGTGACAAGCGAGGATCTTCAGGAACATTTTGCGACGGCCGGAGCGGTTGAATCGGCCAATGTCGTGTTTGATCGCGAAACGGGCCGTTCGCGCGGCTTCGGATTCGTTGAAATGGGCTCTGATGACGCAGCTACGGCGGCTATTTCGCAGTTCAATGGCCAGGACTATGACGGCCGCAATATGGTCGTGAATGAAGCGCGTCCGCGCGAAGATCGCCCGCGTGGCGGCGGCGGTGGTGGTTATGGCGGCGGTGGCGGAGGCGGAAGAGATCGCGATCGCGGCAACCGCTGGTAACCAAACCCAACCGGACAAGTAAACTAGATGACGGGTCGTAGGCCGCTGAACGCGGCTTCGCGATCCGTTTTTATTGTTCGTCGACCTTTCCGTCGAAGTTCGCAAGAGAGACAACGATGTCGTCGATCAGCGGAATGCGTTCGCTGGGCGAAGGAACGTTATTGACGATGATCGAAATGACGAGTTCGTCGCCGCCCGCAGTCCGCACATATCCGGAAAGAGCGGAGATCTGATCCAACGTGCCGGTCTTGCCGCGAAAATTTCCCGAGACGGCTGTGCCCGCGAATCTTCTCTTGAGCGTTCCGTCAACGCCGCCGACTGCAAGGCTGTCGCGCCAGACCTGAGCATTCTTGCTCACCTTTGCCATATAGACGTAAAGCGCCGCGACTGCAGAAGGCGTTACGAGATCGTGCCGCGATAATCCGCTGCCGTCATATTGGATGACGCTGTCTTTCGGAATGCCGACATCCTCGGTCAAGAAATCCTTAACGACCGCGATGCCGATCGCGCCGCTGTTGCCGGAAACTGCCGTCGCTCGATTCCGACGCTTCTCTTCGCCGAGCGTCCAAAGGATCGTCTCGGTGTACATATTCTGGCTCGGTTTCATCGTTTTTGCCGCGATGATTCCGAACGGCGGTGACTGCAGCGTTGCGATCAGTGTCTGAGCGGTCGGCGGCGTAACTCCTAGAGGTTGGATCCGCGTGTCGCCTACGACGGCGATCCCGCGGGCGATCAATCTTTCTTTCAAGAGGGCGAGGAAGAGATCCGCAGGCTGAGTTACCGCAATGGAGCCTTCCCAACTTTTCGAACCGGCAGGGATCGTTCCGCCGACGGTCAGGATATTGCGATCGAGGCTCTTCGTGATCGAAAGGGCGGATACGCTGCCGCCGGTCGTGCACAAATTGTTGACCGTAAAGACCGTAGATCGCGGCAATAGACGAACATCGCAAGGCTGGCCGGCCTGCGTTGGAGAGACTTTTACATCGACGGCGTTGTCGTTTATCGGCAAGGCCGAAATGCCGGCACCGTAATACCATTGCAGATCGTCCCATTCCCATGTCTCGGGGATTTCGCCGCCCGAGAAATAACTAAGGTCGCCGACGAGACCGCCGCTGATCTTTTTCACGCCGGCTTTTGCAAGTTCATCGACGAGAGCGTCAACTCCCTTGTAATAATCGCCTAAATAAAATGCCGTTGAGACCGAGACATCGCCGCCGCCGAAGATCCGCAGATCGCCGTTGATCGTTCCTGAGGCGTCCGGCAATGCGTTAGCAAATGCCTTCGTCTCGAAACGAAAATTCGGGCCGAGACGTTCGAGGGCCGTTGCGACGGTGAAATTCTTCATATTCGACGCGGGCGTGAAGTATTTTTCCGCATCGTTCTCGAAGATCACCTTTCCTGAATTCAGCGATAAGATCTTGATCCCGACTCGCCCGCGGGCAACATTCGCCGAGAGCAGACGCCCGCTGATCTTCGACTGCAATGACGCGAGCGTCTGCACTTGTTTTGCAGGCGTCGGAGAAGGCGTTACGCTGACCGTTGCCGACGGGATAGGCGTCGGCGTAGTAACGACCACGCGTGGCCGCGGCGGAGTCGGGGTTGCGGTTGGTCCGACTCCGCCGTCAGCGCTTACGCCGCGGCTGACCGCCGACAAAGCCGAGAACCCGAAAAGGAGCGAAAGGGTTGCGAGCAGGATAATGCGATGGTTCATCGTAAAGAATTGTAGCGTAATATGCCGTTCGTTGAGAACAACGGCTTTTTGGCGAGTCGCGAGCCGTGTAATAGTTGCGTATTTTTAGTGTTTCCTTCGTTGAGAGGCAAGCAAAAGTAGGATAGTATTTCGGGGAGTCGCAATGGCTCGATAATACAAGCGATCATAAAGTTGGGGTTTAGGTTCGATGACACGTCTCAAGGTCTTTTCGATATTATTGTTCTTTGCCTTTGGCTCTGCGGCATTTTTGAGCACGCCTGACGGTTCCGCCGCGAAGAGTTTTGTTGGCGAAGTTCCGGCGGCACCGACCGGTGTAAACGCGAGCGATAATTGGTACATCACCAAGGTCGGCCTTCGCTGGGATACGATCCGAGGGGCAACGGTTTACCGCATTTTTCGAAATACGGTGAATAACCCCGCGACTGCGACAGATGTCGGCACGACAGCGGCGAATCTTTTTTTCGATACGACCGCGGTCGTCGGCCAGCCGTATTTCTACTGGGTTCGGGCCGAGAATAGCGCCGGGCAAAGCCTGCTCGGAGCGCCCGATCAAGGCACGCGCGCGAATGGAAACTTCCCCGGAAGCACTTTCCCGCCGCTCGAACCGCCGATCGAATCTGCGGAGAATCCCGTGACGGGCGCGAAGGCATATCTCGGCAAGACGCTTTTCTGGGACGAGCAGCTTTCGTCCACTAAAACGGTCGCCTGCGGCACATGCCATCGTCCGGCAATGGGCGGATCGGACCCGCGAACAGACGTGTTTGACCCTCGTTCGCGCAATCCCGGACCGGACAATACGTTCGGGACAGTGGACGATATCTTCGGTTCGCCGGGCGTCATTCAGAACAACGCGGACGCGACATACGCCTACAACCCGCTTTTCGGTTTTCGCGAACAGGTTACGAACCGCAAATCGCCTACGTATCTGAA
Organism: Pyrinomonadaceae bacterium; assembly: GCA_035432765.1. Lineage (GTDB taxonomy): Bacteria > Acidobacteriota > Blastocatellia > Pyrinomonadales > Pyrinomonadaceae > OLB17. The sequence continues at coordinate 150 of DAORTR010000038.1, read as the reverse complement.
CGCGGCATATTCCCCGCAAGGCATTTTTTGGGACGGCAGAGCGAGCAATGAATTTCGCGATCCGATCACGAATGAGGTCGTCATTCCGCTCGTCGCATCGCTCGAGAGCCAAGCTCTCGGCCCGCCGGTCTCGACCGCGGAAATGAGCCA
>DAORTR010000037.1:0-19835 GCA_035432765.1 Pyrinomonadaceae bacterium | reverse complement strand
TAAGCTATTTTCACGTCTGGGAACTCGACCCCGAACAGCCGCGCATCTCCGCCGCTTCGAAATACAACCGCATTCGCCATTATCGAAAACTCGACAAGATGGAATGGATACTGCGCGAGAATCTTGCGGCGTACGAGTGCGTCAGCATCGCGGATCATCTCGGACTTTCCGAGAAACATCTGCGTGCGGACGAGATGGAAACTGAGCCGGAGACGGCGGCGAGCGTCGGGGCGGCACAAGGTCGCAAGCTCACGCCGATCACGATCGGCATTCCCTGCTACAACGAAGCCGAAGCTCTGCCATATCTCGCGAACACGCTCCGCAGCGTCGATCGAACGTTGGCTGACGCCGGCTACGCTGCGAATTTCATCTTCGTGAACGACTGCAGCAAGGACGAGACGCTCGCGTTGCTGCACGAGCTTTTTGATGAATTCCCGAATACCGAGATCATCAGCCACGAGCAGAACCGAGGTGTTGCCGCCGCGATAATGACTGCGATAAATGCAGCTAGGACTGAGATCGTCGCGTCGATGGACTGTGACTGCACGTACGATCCGCACGAATTGGCTCGAATGCTGCCGCTGCTCGAAAAAGATACCTCGATGGTTACGGCCTCGCCATATCACCCGAAAGGCGGCGTGCGAAATGTGCCGGGCTGGAGGCTTTTCTTATCAAAAGGAGCTTCGGCGCTCTATCGCACTGTTCTGAATCAAAAGCTTTCGACCTATACGAGTTGTTTTCGCGTCTACCGACGAAGCGCGATCGTCGATATGAACCTCGACGAATCCGGCTTTTTAGGCGTTGCCGAAATGCTCGGACGTATAGATCTCGATGGCGGCAAGGTCGTCGAATTTCCGGCCGTTCTCGAAGTTCGGCTTTTCGGCTTTTCGAAGATGAAGACGGCGGCGACCATCGTCGGTCATCTGAAATTGCTCTCGAAGCTCGCAAAAATGCGCTTCTTTCGGAAATCTGAGGCAATTAGACCTTCTATTGCCCTTGAGGAAGAAATTAGATAGCCCGCGTTGGATGTAAGACACGTCCCCGCATTTCCCATTTATCAGCAAATAATTCATCCAAATCTATGACACCCGTTGCAAAAACCGAACTGTTGATGTCGCTTCCCTCCGATCAGGACTCAAGCGGCCGAACCTTTGACGAGACCGAGATCGCCTACGTTACGGAAGTCCTGAAAAGCGGGACTTTGACGACAACGAAAGGCAAATTCGGCAAGACGCTCGAGCAGAAGTTTGCCGAAAAGCTCGGCGCAAAATTCGCTTACGCCTGCACATCCGGCTCGGCGGCGATCCATATCGCGGTCGCGGCGGTCAATCCCGAACCGGGCGACGAGATCATCACGACCTCGATCACCGATATGGGCGCCCTGACGCCCTTGATGTATCGCGGCGTTGTTCCCGTCTTTGCCGAGGTCGATCCGAAGACACTGAATGTTACCGCCGAGACGATCGAGAAGAAGATCAGCGAACGCACAAAGGCGATCATCGTTACGCACCTTTTCGGCAACCCCTGCGAAATGGGCCCGATAATGAAGCTCGCTCGCGAGAAAGGCATTCCCGTGATCGAAGATTCCGCGCAGACGTTCCTTGCAAAAAAGGGTGATGCGTTCGCCGGAACTATCGGCGACATCGGCTGCTTCTCGCTCCAGCAAGGCAAGCATATGACGACCGGCGAGGGCGGAATGGTCGTAACCAACGACGAGAAACTCGCGCGCAAGATGTTCCTCTACATCAACAAAGCCTGGGGCTACGGCGATGCGAATCCCGACCACTACTTCATGGCGTTGAACTATAGAATGAGCGAACTTCAGGCCGCGGTCGCTCTCGGCCAACTCGAAAAGCTCGATGCCTGTGTTGCGAACCGCCAGAAGGCAGCCGCTCTTCTGACCGAGCTTCTGCAGGGCATTGACGGGATCGAATTGCCTGTTGTCGCACCGGATGCGACGCACACATATTGGAAATATTGCCTGACCGTTGATGATACGAAGATCGAGGGCGGATCGGTCGGTATGGCTCAGCTCCTCAAAGAGAAGAATATCTTCTCGGCGCCGCGATATATCGTAAAACCGGCATTTATGTGCCAGGTCTTTCAGGAAAAGAACACGCTCGGCACGAGCCAATTCCCGTTCAATCTCGCACGCGACGGCGCGGTCGATTATGAGATGGAGAATTATCCGCTCACAGCAAAGGCACTCCACGACGTGCTCGTACTTCCCTGGAATGAAAAATATACGGAAGAAAATGTACGCTATATCGCTGACAACGTGAGGATCGCCGCGAGCCGGCTACGCAAATAGATATGACAAAGTTACGTTTTGGAATCGTCGGCGCGGGCGGCATCGCCCAAGCTTATGCACAGGCTTTTAACCTAAGCTCGTGCTGCGACCTCGTAGCCGTAGCGGACACACGTGCCGATGCGGCGGTGGCTCTTGCCGAAATGGTAGGCGGCAAGAGCTACTCTTCTTTCAATGAGCTTGCGGCTCTCGGCCTCGACGCGGTGATAGTTGCTACGCCGCCCGCGACGCACGCCGAGATCGCGTGTTTCTTTCTCGACCGCTCGATCCCCGTGCTCTGCGAAAAACCGCTCTGCACGACAAGCGAAGATGCGGAACGAATGATCGCAAGCGCGGCGAAAACGAACACGCTCTTTACGATGGCGTCGAAATTCCGCTATTGCGACGATGTCGTGAAGGCAAAGAGCATTCTCGCCTCGGGCGTGCTCGGCGAAGTTCTTCAGTTCGAGAATGCATTCACCGCAAAGGTCGATATGTCGAAGCGTTGGAATTCCGACGCGGCGCTTTCGGGCGGCGGCGTACTCATCGATAACGGGACGCACTCGGTCGATATCATTCGATATCTGCTCGGCTCGATCGAATCCGTACTAGCGGTCGATGCCGGCGGCACGCAGGGCCTCGCCGTTGACGAGAACGTAAAGCTCCTCGCGAAAACATCCGACGGCGTAACGGCAAGCGTTGATCTTACTTGGGGGATCAACAAGGAGCTTCCCTTTTTCTTGAGCATTTACGGATCGAACGGCACGCTGCACGTCGGTTGGCGCGAATCGAAATACCGTTCGACATCGAATCCCGATTGGACGGTCTTTGGAACGGGCTACGACAAAGTCGCGTCCTTCAAGGGTAAGATCGAGAATTTCGGCAACGCGCTTCGCGGAAGCGAAGCTCTGCTCATCACGCCTGCGGACGCGATGGCAAGCGTTCAGGTAATTGAAGCGGCTTATCGTTCGATGAGCGAAAAGCTTTGGCAGCCGGTCGTCGAGAAGGCTCTCGCGGCGGCTTAAAGATCACAGAGGCGAGGCCAGAGGGAAATAGAAACCCGTAGTTTCTAGCACCTCCGTGCTCTCTGGCCCCTCTGTGGTGACCTTGGAATAAGAAACTAATGACGCGCATTCATCCAACGGCAATTCTCGAAGAGAACGTTACGCTCGGCGAAGGAACAAGCGTTTGGGACAACGTCCACATCCGTCATGGAGCGACTCTCGGCGATGAGTGTATAGTCGGCGAGAAAACTTACATTGCTTACGACGTTAAGATCGGCAGCCGCGTGAAGATCAATGCGATGGTCTATATTTGCGCGGCCGTTACGATCGAGGACGGCGTGATGATATCGGCTTCGACGACGTTCACGAACGACCGCTTTCCGCGGGCGACGATGCCGGATCTCAAAACTCTGCGCCCGTCGGAACCCGATGAACATACGCTCCCGACGCTCGTTCGCGAAGGCGCAACGATCGGCGCAGCCTGCGTGATCGGAAACGATCTTGAGATCGGACGCTGGGCGATGATCGGAATGGGTTCGGTCGTTACACGGTCGATCCCGGACTTTCACCTCGCTCTCGGTTCGCCGGCACGTTCGATCGGCGTAGTGTGCAAGTGCGGGGACCTAGTTCATAAATTTGCCGACGGCGATACTGCGAGCGTAGTTTGCAAATGCGGGCTGCGCTACGAGATCGCGAACCGGATCGTCGCGGAAGTGGATGCAGCCGCTGCGTCCCGTTAATTCTCTTTTTGCTCGGACAAGGAAAGGTAGGGAAAATTGAAGACAAACTCCCAGAATATCGCGATCGTAGGGTCGGGCTTTCTCGGCATGACGGCCGCTCTGCGTCTTGCAGACGCCGGTCACCGCGTTACGATCTTTGAAGCGGCCGGCGAGATCGGCGGCCTTGCCTCCGCGTGGAAGATCGGCGACTTCACATGGGATAAGCATTATCACGTTACGCTGCTCTCGGACGAACACACACGCGGGCTCATCAACGAGCTCGGCCTCGAAGATCAGTTTCGCTGGGTCGAAACAAAAACAGGATTCTTCTCGGACGGCGAGCTGCACTCGATGTCGAATTCGCTCGAGTTCCTAAAGTTCCCGCCGCTCGGCCCGATCTCAAAACTCCGTCTCGCATACACGATCTTTAAGGCGTCGCGGATCACCGATTGGCAAGAGTTGGAGAAGACCACGGTCGAGGAATGGCTCACGCGCCTTTCCGGAAAAAAGACATTCAAGAAAATTTGGCGTCCGCTGCTGCTTGCAAAACTCGGCGAATCATACAAAGACACATCGGCGGCGTTCATCTGGGCGACGATCCAGCGAATGTACGCAGCTCGCCGCTCCGGTTTGAAGAAGGAAATGTTCGGCTACGTTCGCGGCGGATATGCCCGTGTCCTAGAGCGTTTTGCGGAGGTGTTGGCAGAGAAAGGCGTTGAAGTTCGTCTCAATTCTCCTGTTCAACGCGTCGAAAAACTCGCGAACGGTGCGTTCAACATTCGCGTCATCGACGCACGGCGAAAAACGGACCTCGCAGAAAAATACGTTTCCCAACGGACGAAATATGCGGCGTTCAATTCGGCGTTTGCGGTCGCATCGGGCTTCTCCGGCGCGTTCATTACTGAACCCGAACCGTCGCCTCGTCGCCGACGATCGGACAAACTGCCCACGCCGCCGCATGAAGAATTCGACCGAGTCATCTTGACCTGTCCTTCATCGAAGGCCGCAGAGATGACGGCTCAGCTCGAAGGCCGCGAACATCTTGACCTTGCGAACATTCGCTATCAGGGCATCATCTGCGCGTCCGTTCTGCTGCGTTCTTCGCTCTCGAAATTCTACGTTACGAACATCACGGACAAGTCGCCGTTCACGGGCGTCATCGAAATGTCGGCGCTTGTCAGCAAGCACGAGTTCGGCGGGAACTCGCTCGTCTATCTGCCGAAATATCTCGACCCGGACGACAAACTTTTTGACGCGAGCGACGAAACGATCCGCGAGAATTTTCTTACCGGACTCGAAAAGATGTATCCGCGTTTCAAGCGTCGCGACGTCCTCGCTTTTAAGATCTCGCGTGTGCGGCGAGTTTTCCCGCTGCCGGTGCTGAACTACTCGGAAGATCTGCCGCCCAAACGCACTTCGGTCGATGGCCTCTATATCGTCAATTCGACGCACATTGTGAACGGCACGCTGAATGTCAACGAGACGGTCGCTCTCGCAAAACGGTTTGCCGGCGAATTGCTCGACGAAATTGCGGGCAAGGAGGCGGCACGATGAAAAGACGGATCGCTAGCCTCTCGCTCGACCTCGATAATCAATGGTCGTATATGAAAACGCACGGTGACGCCGGCTGGGAAACATTCCCGAGCTATCTCGACATCGTCGTGCCGCGTGCGCTTTCTTTTCTCGAAGAACACGAGCAGAAGATCACGTTCTTCATCGTCGGTCAGGACGCCGCGCTTGAAAAGAACCACGATGCGCTTCGATCTATCGCCGATGCGGGACACGAGATCGGCAACCACAGCTTTCATCACGAACCGTGGCTTCATCTTTACTCGAAAGAGGAACTGATCGAGGAATTCGCGCGTTCGGAGGAAGCGATCGAGCTTGCGACTGGCCGCCGCCCGAAAGGATTTCGCGGGCCGGGTTTCAGCCTGAGCCCGACGGTGCTCGAAAGGCTCGTCGAACGGGGTTATGATTTCGATTGTTCGACATTCCCGACCTATATCGCGCCGCTTGCCCGCGCGTATTATTTCTTTACCGCGCCAAAGATGTCTGACGAGGAACGCGAGAAGCGAAAGCAGCTTTTCGGCAAATTCTCGGACGGCTTCAAACCATTGAACCCGCATATCGTGCGGACGGCGAACGGCGAGATCGCCGAGATCCCCGTTACGACATTTCCCGGCGTAAAGACGCCGATCCATGCAAGCTACGTAATTTATCTTTCGACGTTCTCGCGTCTCGCAGCAAAGGCATATTGGCGCTCCGCTCTCGCGGCGTGCCGCATTGCGAATGTTCAGCCATCGCTGCTGCTTCATCCGCTCGATCTCCTAACGGGCGACGAGGTTCCCGAGCTGAAATTCTTCCCCGGAATGTCGCTCGCCTCCGAAGCGAAAAGAGAACTTCTGAACTGGATAATTTCAACCTACAAAGCGTCGCTTGACGTAACGACCGTCGGCGGGCACGCAAGCGATCTTAGAGAGCGACTTGGCTCCGCAAAAGAGGCCGAGCCGGCGTTATCGTGAAACCGCTTGAGATCGAACAGCCTTTTTCGTGGACGCTTCGAAGGAATCTTCGCGGCCTTCTGGTTGAAATGCGTCCGCAGGAATGGGTCAAGAATCTCCTTGTATTTTCGGGCGCTATCTTTTCGCGTTCGCTTTTTGAGCTGCACGATCTTTGGATCAGCACGCTCGGTTTTTTGGTTTTTTGCGCGGCGAGCAGCGGCATCTATCTCTTCAACGACCTTTGCGATATAGAGTCCGACCGCGCGCACCCGATCAAATCCGCGCGGCCGCTTGCTGCCGGAGCACTGAATCTAAATCTTGCGCGGACCGCGATGGTCGGCCTCTTTGCAGCAGCAGCCGTCGGGTCGCTCGCGCTTAGCTCGAGATTCGCGCTCGTGATCGTCCTATATCTTGCGACCTGCGTCGCGTATTCGCTGCAGCTTAAGAATGTCGTGATCCTCGACGTGATCCTGATCGCTGGCGGCTTCGTGCTGCGAGCGATCTCCGGAGCTGTGCTGATCGACGTAACGATCTCGGAATGGCTCGTCATTTGTACGTCGATGGTTGCTCTGCTCGTAGGCTTCGGCAAACGACGGCACGAACTCACGCTGCTCCGGTCCGCGGCCAGCACGCACCGCAAGAATCTTAGCGAATACTCTGTACGCTTTCTCGATTCGATTATGGCGATATGCGCCGGTGCGGCTCTCATCACATACGCGCTTTATACGCGTGCAGATGAAACGGTTGCGCGTGTCGGTTCGCAATGGATGCTCATCACGATCCCGTTCGTCGTTTACGGTGTGTTCCGGTACCTCTTTCTTATCTATCAGCGAAATGCGGGCGGCGACCCCGTCAAGATCCTTTTTCGCGATCGGCCGACATTGCTGAATCTTCTGCTTTGGCTCATCGCTGCGACGCTCGTTGTATATCTTCCGCATCTACTGAAGAACGGATGAGAGCACGCCGCGTCATTCTTCTCGCGCTCTTTGCGGCCGCCGTGCTCTTGAGGGTCGCCGACACTTTTCGGCCGCTCGACCGAGCGTCTTGGCGCGAATCCGACATCGGCAGCATCTCCCGAAATTTCACGCGCGAAGGAATGGATCCGCTCTATCCGCGAATCGATTGGCGCGGTACGGGGCCTGGCTATGCCGAGATGGAACTTCCGCTTTATCCGTGGACGATCGCGGTCGTTTACGAGGCGTTCGGCATGCACGACGAAGCGGGCCGCATCATCTCGCTGCTGCTTTCGCTCGGTGCGCTTGCGCTTTTTTGGTTCCTCGCACGCGACATTCTCGAACCAAATGCAGCCATTGCCGCGTTCGCTCTCTTCGCATTCAACCCGCTGATCTTCGAGATATCGACGGCCGTTCAGCCCGAAGGCCTGACGATGCTCGCATATCTCGGAGCGGCGTATTTCTTTGCGCGTTGGATGCGAACCGAGCGGCTCTTGAATTTGTTTACGGCCGCGGCCTTTACATCGCTCTCGATCCTCGCAAAAGCGACGTCGGCCCATATCGGACTGCTCTTTGCCATCCTTTGGTTTAGAAAGGAAGGCGTTGCCGCGTTCAAGAATTGGCGCGTTTACGCGTTCGCGTCGATCGCTCTGATCCCTGGCGTTCTCTGGTACATTCACGCGAAGAGCCTCTGGCTTATGTACGGAAATTCGCTCGGCGTCTCGAACGAATATCATTGGATCGGATTCGATTTCTTCACGAATTCATACTTCATCCTCGGCATCCTAAGCAACGAGGTCTTATGGGTCTGGGGCGGGATCGGCGTCATCGTCGCTCTCGTCGGGATCGTGCTCGCAAGACGCGAGAAGGCGGTTTCGTTCTCGCTCGTCTGGCTCGCGTCGGTCTTCGTCTTTCTGATCGTCGCCGCTCGGACCACTGCCGACGATTGGGCGAATTACTATCATGTGTTTGCGGTTGCTCCCGCTAGTTTGCTGATCGGCGTCGGCGCGGGCAAGGGCGTCGAGATGTTCGGCGATCTGAAAGCGAAATTCACGACGCGCAAGACCCTTGCCGCGTTGATCGTATTTGCGTCGGCGGCGGCGTTCGTTTTCGATCTGCGCGCCATTCGAAGCCTTTTCCTCGCGCACCGCCTGCTCGACCCCGCATTCGCAGAATCCCGCGAGATCGAACCGTATTTGCGCCGCGATGGCCTTATACTTGTTTCGGGAGGCGCGTGCGTCGATCGTGACGGCTATGCTCTCGCCTTCAATGCCTCGTATATGTTCTATTGGCTCGACCGCAAGGGTTTCAATATCTGCAGCGACCGGCAGACGGTCGCGGCCGTCGAAGGGTTTCGCTCTCTCGGCGCTCAGTATTTCGTCGCGCAGAAGAGCGAGCTCGCGCATACTGTCGGGTTCGAAGCGGAGGTCGCTTCAAGATTCCCGACCGCGATCGAAACGAACGAATTCATCGTCTTTGACCTACGCCCGTAATGCACGACGATAGCGATAAATTCTCGCGTTTTACGCTGCTCGCTGTGATCGCGGTTCACCTCGCGATCGTGCTGCCGCTCGCGTATTCGCTGAATATTTGGGTTGATGAGGCATCGACGCTCTACACAACGCAGAACGGTTTTCTGCACGCGTTTCAGCACGCCTGGGCTGACGAAAAGCAAGCGCCGCTTTATTTCTGGATAATGTCGCTCTGGCGAATGATGGGCGATTCGTTCTTTTTTGCGCGATTCTTTTCGATCATTTGCACGACGGGCGGGATCTTCCTCGTTTGGAATTTCGCACGCTGTTATTTGTCGGCGCGGTCGGCGGCGATCATGGCGATACTCTTCGGGCTGCATCCGATCGTCATTTGGGCGGCGCTCGAGGCACGCGGTTACGCTCTCGGCTTTGTCCTCGCGATACTGCTTCTTCATCTTAACGAAGCGCTGATCGCCCAGGGCGAGAATGCGAGGATGAAGCCCCGCATTGCGTTCATCTCGGTTGGCATCATCGCTCTCTACACGAATTATTATCTCGGCTTCGTGCTCGCTGGCTGCTTTGCGGCGAACGTCGTTTCGGGACGCTCGAAGAATATCGTGAATTTTCTCGCGTCGATGATCCCCGTCGCGGTCGTCTTCCTGCCGCAGGCATTGCTCGTAAAGAGCCAATTCGCGTCCAACACGCAAGGGTTTCACGAGCCTCGGTCGCTCATCGAAGGGCTTCGCATCGTTTGGCAGCATTTCGTTACGATGCTACTGCCCGCCGGGCTTTTCCCGACGGGTGAATGGAGCGGCCTTGCACTGGCTCGCATCTGGATCGTGCGTATCGCGCTGATCGCTGTCGGCGTCTTTGCATCGATGAATTTTCGCTTGATTTCGAACCGCACATTGCGTCTTTTGGCGTTGGCCGCAACGACGTTTCTCGGCCTATTGTCCGCATACTTTGCCGTCGGCAGCGACCTCGTTGAACTCCGTCACGCGACCGTTGCCTTCGTTCCCGTACTTTTTGCGGCGGTGTCTTTGGGTTTTGATCTTTCTGCTGTCGTCGCGTCAAGGCCTGTGAAACTTGCCTGCGTTGCGGTCGGCGGCATTTTGTTCGCGATATTCTTCCAGGCGTCTATAGGCGGGCTTTATCCGTCGATGACGAAACGCGGGGATTGGGACCGCGTCGCGAGATACCTTGAAGCGAGTTCCGAATTCCGGCCGATCGTCGTCTTCCCCGTTTACGATGCGCTTGCGTTGAAACAGACCTTCAACAGCAACCCTCACATCTACCCGGAAGAAGGCTTTTTTCGTTTTACGCGTGATGCTCCTGCAGGCTCGCCCGACAGCCTTGCGACCGAGACGAATTTCGCGATCTCGGCCTTCCCGAAAGATTCAAGAGAGATATGGCTCGTTACCGGTTCCGTCTGTACGGAAACTCTTGCGTGTACGCCTCTGGAAACTTACGTCAAAGCCAATTACACTATAATTACCGAGCAGGTTTTTTATCTCGAGAAGGTCAGATTGCTGAGAAAGATCGAAAAATGATCCAAACCCTTGATCCCAAAATAACCGACAAACCCATTGTCCGCTGCGCAAGCTGCGACCGCATGGTCGAACACTACAACACGTTCCTTTCTTCGACGAACCGCCCGCGAAACATCTGCTGGCAATGCCTCGCGCGCGAAGAAAAGAACTTCTTTGCTCGCCGCGGCTACTCACGTTCGTCCCGCACGGGAGTGATACCACGCTAATGGCGGTCCGAAAGATAACGGAATATCCGGAGGCCGTTCTCGCGGAGGTCGGCAAGCCCGTAACAGAATTCGACGCCGCTCTTGCCGCGCTCTGCGAAGAGATGTTCGAGACGATGTACGATGCCGAGGGCGTCGGGCTTGCCGCACCGCAGATCGGCCTCAACCTTCGTCTTTTCGTGATGGATTGCGACGGAATAAAGCTCATCGCCGCAAACCCTGAGGTCATCGAACGCTCCGGCGAGCAATCCGGCAATGAAGGCTGCCTCTCGGTCGGCAAAGTTCCGGCCGTCCTCGTGCGCGCTGAAACCGCAAAACTCCGCGCGCAGAACGAAAATGGCGAGTGGTTCGAACGCGAAGCTTCCGGTTACGCCGCCCGCGCCTTTCAGCACGAAACCGACCATTGCGACGGCAAACTCTTCATCGACCACCTGCCGAAACTCCGCCGCGAAATGGTCCTAAAACGCTTCCGCAAAGAAAAAAGCTGGAAGTAGCGCAAGCTTACTACTAACAAAGCGAACGACAATAAACTACACCGCTAACCTCTTTACTTACAGCACTTAACCTACTGCAAAAAAAAAAAACACTTGACAGCCATGTAAAATAGGTAGAGAATCAGAACACTCAAATCCTATGTAGAACAATATTATGAGTTCCTCACGCTCCACCTCGCAACACACGGCGCCTGCTCTTCTGAGTTGGTCGTCGTTCCTTTGTTGCGGAAGAGCAAGGATTTTTGCACTAACAAGGAAAGCCCCGAAGATCGGTTGAAGCGATCCTCAGGGCTTAATTGTTTTTAACTGGCTCTGTCGTGTTTAGGACAACAGATGTCGTCAAAAAGCATAGATATCTTAGCGTAAAACACGGCACGCTACAACTAAAAGCCGAAGAAATGGAAGCACATTTCGCGAAATGTCCTGTAACCTTTCGTTTTCTTCCCTATAAACAAAAGGAGAAAAACGATGAGGAGAACTTTGCTTTACTCCGTGCCGATTATTGCTGTTTTTTCGCTTATCGGTGCGGCAGTATTCAACTCGCTAGACGTACACACATCCGCAACGCCGCTTCCGGCGTCGTATGACGACAATGTTGCTTTTAGTCAACTTAACATAAAGGCAAGGGCCGTAAACGAAGGCGGCGGCTCGACTGCCGTGAATGATCTGGTCAACGAACTATTCGCGACCTTCAGCACGACCGTCGCAACCGATGTGAAAACTCGAATCGCAAATTCCGAATTACTCTATCAGGCGAACCAGCGAGGCGGCGTCACGGAAACCGCTGTCGTTCAGGTGGTCAACGGTCTAAAGGTGAAATTCAACACTCCTGAGTTCAGTAAAACGGATGTTTACGAGGTTCGCAAACTTCGCCAAGCTTTGCAGTTGCTCGCACCTCAGTTTGTCGGGCATGGTCGTCAGTCCGATCAGAGTTCGGTCGGCGATGTGAACTCGACGATCGTCCCTGAAATGTCACCTGCCGAAGCAGTCTTTGTAGCTTTGGCGATGATGCATCAGAAAAAATCGAACCCGAATTATCAGCTCACGCAGGCCGAAAGGGCCGCGATGTGGGCTGATCTGCATTTGACTAAGATCGGCCAAACCCTCGACGACGACCCGGCAAAAACCGAGCAGATAAATGAGGCAATCGCCGATAAAATACCGACGATGTCATCTGCGGAACTGCTGGCGATCCCGCATCGGGCGTTGGATATTCTAGGAATAGAAAACTAAAGGAGGAAAAGAAAATTACAAACAGAATTATTGCATTAACAACTTCAGCACTGTGCACCCTTTTCCTCGTTGGCTGCAACGGCGGTGGCGGCAGCAACAATCCACCGGATCGCGGGTTTGATCTTTTGCCGAATCGTATTGAAATAAGTCAAACGACCGGCAGCCAGATTCAGCGACAGACAATAATGCGTGTTGTCAGTAACTTTTTGGAACCGCTCGGGCCTACGCAAGGAACGATTGAATATTTTGGGCCGACCGACATTGGTCCCGCTGCAACGAATTTTCCGAATGCCCGTGTTCCGGGAAAGTGGAGATTTCAGTTTGTCGAGATAATGCAAGTTGGTGCTATACCGTGCTTAGACGGAATCCAGACTGTCGTACGTAATGTCCATATCGGCGAAATGGAAACACTGACTTGTCACGCATATGCGTTTCCAGTCTCAGTCGCTCCAAACACAGTCGATACCAGTTCTCCGCCGCCTACAATCCAAATTGAGGCTGAAGGCGTGTCTGATACTTACGGAGCCCCACAGATTGCGATACTTGACGAGTTCGGTAACTTGAAAGCTAGTATTGCGAGCTCAATTGTCAATATTGGTAAAGGCCAGATTGCATTTACGCCGCCGAACTTAACCTCATATTCAAACGGGGTCTATCAACTGACCGTGAACAATATTACTGCGTCAGGCCGTTGGGACACGGTCGGTGCTGGTGAGATCTCAATGTACGGACATACGCCACCCCCGGGACCCAATCCTCCCGATCCTTGTAACAATCCGGCGCCTTGTCTGTTTTAGCGTCGAGCAATGTGAGGCATGACCTCAGGTCGTGCCTCTTTTCTGGTCTATTTTTTGAGGTATCTGCTTTATGCCGAATGTACACGTTATGCTTCGCTCGTTTTTGTTTATCGCCGCGCTAGTTTCTATTGGAACTGCTCAAGATGCCGTGTCGTCACGCGGAACTTCGCGGTCCGAGCCATCGATTAGCCCTCAAAACGGTCATTTCGCGGAAAATGAGCGTGCAGTTACGGCCGATGAAGGAGAAAATTCGTTACGAAGGTTTGAGATCGGTGGCCACTATTCGAATCTTCAGTTCGGAACTTTTGATCCAGAACAAACTCGTGAATTTCGCGATATTGCTCCGTTTCCGCCCGGACTTCCCTATCGTCCGCCGGACAAAAACCCGAAAGACTCCGGGCTTGGGCTTCAATTCACATACAACGTGAACCAATATTTAGGTCTCGATGTAGAGGCGAATTGGTTTTTCCAAAAGAACTACATCACGCGAACGCCGCTGATAAACCAATCCCCAAATTCGGGTGGAAACAAGTTCCAAATGTTGTTCGGTCCAAAGATAGGGAAGCGGTCGAAAAGGTTCGGAGTATTTGGGAAGGTTCGCCCTGGGTTCATCCATTTCAATCGCTATCCTGTAACTACGTGGATCCAACAGGTACCGCCGGGCCAGCCTTTTTTTTCTCGGCAATCGCTCAGAAACGCCAAATTCTTCAACGTTGATATAGGCGGTGTGTTCGAATATTACACCTCGAAGAGGACTTTCGTGCGGGTCGATGTCGGCGATACGATCATTCACTACAACCGTCAGAAACCGAAGGAAGACAACCCGACCTTCAACCGCCATAATTTGCAGATGAATATCGGGTTCGGGTTCAGGTTTTAGAAGGATGTAGATTTAATTTGCTTCGTTAGAATAGCATCAAGCCGTGCGAAGAGTCTTTCTTCCATTTCCCGCCGTTTCGTGCGATTCGCGGGCAAAAAAAAACGCACGTCAGTCGATCTTGTTGAAGATGGAGCGATAGACGGGCAGGTTCTTGCCTTCGACAGCGAGTTCGCGCTCGGTCTTGACTGGGAACGGATTCGCGTCGATCGCTTCTTCGTAAAAGCTTGCGTTCGAGCGGAAGATCTCGAACATTTCGTCGGCGAGGAACGCTATGTCGGTTTGAATAAAGACCTTGCCTCGGGGGGCGAGTTTTTGCGCGATCGCTTCGGCCATTTCGCGATTCACCATACGCCGTTTTTCGTGCTTCTTCTTGAACCACGGGTCGGGGAACTGGATCGCAACCTGCTGAAGCCGTCCGTCGGGGAAATTCGCGATCAGGCGGTCGAGCCAGAGCATCGCGTTACAAAATGAATAATGGAGATTCGCGAGGCCGGCTTCGCGTGCGAGCCTGTTCGCTTCATCGACGAGCGGTTCGCGTATCTCGACGCCGAGATAGTTATATTCGGGAATCTCGCATGCCATCTTCAAAAGAAAACGCCCGCGCGCACAGCCGACGTCCATAAAAAGCGGACGCGTCGCGTCGTCAAACAGATCGTCGATCGCGAGCGGCTGAGGCGTCTGCCGATAGAACGGCGCAAGCGGATTTACGTGTTGATGAACTCGTACGCGCGGCATAGATCAGACGATTCCGAGAATAGTTAGGATCGAGAGGCCGCACACGGCAGCGTAAGCCGCGAGGGCTAACAGCCCCGCGACCTTTATCGGCGGCAAGGCCTCGCGCGGATCTCTGCGCGGGTCGCCCGGTACCGCGAACAGCGCATAAACCGCGCCCGTTAAAAGCCCGCCGATGTGCGCGTAATTATCGACCATTCCGCTTAGCACGAAGCCGTAAAGCAGGATGAATCCGATATTGATGATGAGGTTTCGGCGAAATTCGGGCGCGATGAACTGCCTGCGTTTGAACGAATAGACCGCGAGAAAACCGATGATCCCGACGATGCCGCCGGAAGCTCCGATCGAGATACCGACGGGATTCAGCACAAGCGTGAGAACGCTGCCGCCGACCGCCGCGAGCAAAAAGACGATCGAAAGATGCGCTCGATTCGCGAGAGCCTCAAAGGGGCGGGCAAAGCTGTAGAACGCGAGGCTGTTGAGCCCGATGTGCAGCAGGCCGGCGTGCAGCGCCGTGCCGGTCAAGAGCCGCCAATGCTCGCCTTGCTGCAAATAAGCCTGCTTATCAAAGCCTGCGGCGAGGATCGCAGGTTCGATCCCGCGCGCCAGTTCCGCAAGAAAGACGCACGTGTAAAGCGCGATGATAATTATCGCGTAGTACGGCGGCCCGGGACGAAAAGCGATCTCGTGCGGATGCGGCTGTTCGAATTGCTGTGGTTCTTCGGAACGAACTTCGTCGTCCCTGTAATCGAGTGACATTCGGAAAATAAAACAAACCTACATTGCGAGGCCGCCGTCAACCTGTATGACCTGCCCGGTGATGTATGCCGCCGCCGGCGAAAGCAGGAAGCACGCGATCTGCGCCGCTTCATCGACGCGTCCGAGCCGACCGAGCGGGATCATCGCGAGGATCTTTTCACGATAGTCCGCATTCATTTCGCTCGCCATATCGGTTTCGACAAGGCCGAGAGCAAGCGCGTTCACCGTAACTTTCTTGCTTGCGACCTCTTTGGCGAGAGATTTCGTAAGGCCGATCATTCCGGCCTTCGACGCGGAATAATTCGACTGCCCAAGCATTCCGACAACGCCCGAGATCGAAGAGATATTCAGGATCGAACCGCCGTTCTCATTCCGCATCATCGGGCGAATTGCGGCTTTTGAAAAGTTCCACGCGCCCTTCAGGTTCGTGTCGATCACGGCGTCCCAATCTTCTTCTTTCATACGAAGAATGAGCTGATCGCGCGTGATCCCCGCGTTGTTGACGAGGAAGTCCACCGTGCCGAACGCGTTCTTTACTTCCGCAACGAAATTTGCCGCGGCCTCTGTATTCGCAACGTCGCACTGCGCCGCGAAAACATTCGCGCCAGCGGCTTCGAGTTCGGCTTTGAGAGCGTCGGCCTCGGCCGCGCTCTTCGAATAATTGAACGCGACATTCGCTCCGCCCTTTGCGAGTTCGCGAACGATCTCGCGACCGATGCCGCGCGTGCCGCCGGTTACGATCGCGGTCTTTCCTTCAAATTGTTTGGTTTGCATAATCGCCTAAAGGCTAAATACTCAACGCCTTTCGCTGCTGCGCGAAAAGTTCTCCGATGCCTTTTTCCGCGAGGGCAAGCATCGCGTTCATTTGTTCACGCGTGAACGGCTCGCGTTCCGCCGTGCCTTGGATCTCGATGAATTTTCCTTCGCCGGTGCAGACG
Source organism: Pyrinomonadaceae bacterium (assembly GCA_035432765.1). Classification (GTDB taxonomy): domain Bacteria; phylum Acidobacteriota; class Blastocatellia; order Pyrinomonadales; family Pyrinomonadaceae; genus OLB17. The sequence goes on along the minus strand of DAORTR010000037.1, from coordinate 3,313 downwards.
ATATTCATATCGACCTCGGCGGTCGAATCTTCTGTATAAGCAAGGTCGAGGATCGGCGTCTCTTCGCAGATGCCGACGCTGACCGCGGCGACTTCGCTTAAGAGCGGATTCGTGCGAACGACGCCCGTCTGCACAAGACGCCGGCACGCAAGAGCCAGCGCAACGTATGCTCCCGTAATGGACGCGCAGCGTGTTCCGCCATCCGCCTGTATCACGTCGCAGTCGAGAAATATCTGGCGTTCGCCGAGCAATTTCATATCGACAACGGCACGCAGGCTTCTGCCGATAAGCCGCTGAATTTCCTGCGTGCGTCCGGTCGGCCGCATCGTCTCACGCTGTGTCCGCGTGTTCGTCGCACGCGGCAGCATCGCGTATTCGGCCGTAACCCAACCCATCCCTTTGTTGCGTAAGAAAGGCGGTACGCGCTCTTCGACCGACGCGGTGCAAATGACCTTCGTGCGGCCGACCTCGATCAACGCGGAACCTTCCGCATAGGGCGAGATATTCGGTGTAATTCTGACCGAACGCAGTTCGTCCAATTTGCGTTCGTCTTGTCTTGTAAAACTCATAAATTCAACAGGCGTAAGACACTCTCTACCGTTCGTGCTTTTGCCCCAATTCATCAATGCCGTAAACCTCGATCGCCTCGAGTCGCTGCGGCCGCGCGCCTAGAAATCTTTCGGCAACGCGGGCGAATCTATCGGCGGCGTCCGTTACGTAGAAATGATCGAGATCGTCGCACAATTCCCGCTTCTTGACCGGAACCGCCGTATTCGCAAGATCATTCTTGCCGAGTATGATCGCGACCTCGTCGGCGGTCGCTTCGCCCGAATCAATTAGTTTAACATCGCTCCCGACGGTGCGCTGAATCACGTCGCGAAGGATCGGATAATGCGTGCATCCGAGCACCAAAGCCTGCGGCGAGAACGCTTTTACCTCGCGAAGATATTTCTCGGCAATACTCGCAGTTTCCGGCTGATCGATCCAATTCTCTTCCGCGAGCGGCACAAAAAGCGGACACGCGGCCTGCAGGACCTTCGGTTCGACCGAAGCGCGGCGGATCGCGTCGATATAGGCGTTGCTCGCGACCGTTGCTTCGGTTGCGATGACGCCGATCCGAGCGTCTTGCCCGAATTCACGCACGATCTCGACCGCCTTTCGCCCGCCGGGGCCGATCACTCCGACGACCTCGATCCCGACCTTTTCGCGGATCGCGGGCAATGCAAGCGCCGATGCCGTGTTGCACGCGACGACGAGCAGCTTTACGCCGAGCGACGCAAGGAACGTCGAATTCTCAAGCGCGTAACGCTCGACCGTCGCAAGCGATTTCGTACCGTAAGGCACGCGGGCAGTGTCGCCCAAATAGACGAAACGCTCGTTCGGCAGCCTTTCGTGCAAAGCGCGATAGACCGTCAACCCGCCGACGCCGGAATCAAATATGCCAATTGCCCGATCCTTCATCGTAAATGCAAAGAATGAATATAGCCTAAAGTCAGGGAGTTATCGAAGTTGGAGTTTGAACTAAGGATCGCCTTAAACTAGCGTTGCGAGCTAGAGCTTTCTCGGATCATATGCCCAATGGAGAAGGGCTTGACGTTGCCGCGGACGGCAATCGAGTGTGCGAGGAGGACAGTTCGCCTTGATCTGCGCAACGTGACGCCGCATCGCGCGCCACCGTTTGATCTGGCGTTCGTCGTCGATCGAGCGGCGACCGAGAAAATATCGGCAATACCACTGAAACCAGCCTCGCGGGTCTTCGTCATGGATCCAGCCTTTTCGTCGCCAAACCGATAGAGGTTGGGAGGCATGCACCTTGAATAGGTTTAATTTCGAATTGTGCTTCTCAGGCGAAAGCTTTGCGTTGACGAACCAATCTTTCGGGAACTCTTCGGCGCAGTCGGTCATATACTTCCCGCCGAATACGCCCAGCTCGAGCATCTGTTTCGGTGTTAACTCAGGCCCGAAATCGAGATGGAAATTGCGGCCTGCAGGCTCGGTCAGCCGATACGTGTAGCCCGTCTGCATCTTGTCATTCACTTCGATCCATTTTTTCCGCATCTTGGTGGTTCAATGTGTGGGACACCCTTCTCACCGGTCGGGCGTCTGCCCTGTACACTACGAACTCTACAAACTCTACAAACTCTACGAACTCTACAAACTCTACAAACTCTACAAACTCTACGAACTCTACCTAGGCGGCTTTGCTTTCGGCGATGAGAGTTGGATACTTGCCGGTCCAGCAGGCCGTGCAGGATGAATCTTCGCCGAGGCCGACGGCCTTGAGCATTCCGTCGAGCGATAGATAGCCTAAGCTATCGGCGCCGATGTATTCGCAGGTTTCTTTGACGCTCATACGCGAGGCGATCAGGTCTTTGCGGTGCGGCGTATCGACGCCGTAATAGCAGGAATGTGCCGTCGGCGGGCAAGAGATACGCATATGAACCTCGCTCGCGCCCGCGTCGCGAACCATCTGTACGATCTTCTTCGACGTCGTGCCGCGAACGATCGAATCATCGACAAGGATGACGCGTCGGCCTTCGATCAGATCTTTTATCGGGTTCAATTTGAGCCTGACGCCGAATGAGCGTATCGATTGAGTCGGCTCGATGAACGTGCGTCCGACGTAGTGATTTCGAATGATCGCCTGTCGATAATTGATGCCCGACTGAGCCGAATATCCGATCGCCGCCGCAACGCCTGAATCCGGCACGGGCACGACAATGTCGGCTTCGACTGAATGCTCGACGGCGAGCTGTTTCCCCATCTTATGCCTCGATTCGTTCACGGACCTTCCAAAAATGATCGAATCGGGTCGCGAGAAATATACGTGTTCGAACGTACACACCGCGTGCTTTGTCGCCTCGAACGGAAAGCTCGATTCGATGCCGTCCTTTGTTACCACAAGCATCTCGCCCGGAGCGATCTCGCGTAAGTATTCGGCGTCGATGAGATCGAATGCGCACGTCTCGGACGCAACGCACCACGCATCTTGGTATTTGCCGAGGACCAGCGGGCGAAATCCACGCGGATCGCGAACGGCGATCAAAGCCGTCGGCGTTAAAAAGAGCAGTGAAAAGGCGCCTTCCGTCTGGCGTACGACCTCGCGGATCGCATCAAGCGCCGAGCCTCCGTGGACGCGTGCGATGCCGTGCAGGATCGTTTCCGTGTCGGATGTCGATGAAAATATCGCGCCTTCGCGTTCGAGTTCGCGGCGGCGTGCGTCGGCGAAAGGCAAGTTCCCGTTGTGGCAGACGGCGATCTTCCCGTGCTGGCAGGTAACGGAGAACGGCTGCACTTCCTTGATCGTGTTCTT
>DAORTR010000036.1:3673-20853 GCA_035432765.1 Pyrinomonadaceae bacterium | reverse complement strand
AGATCAACGGCCAGAAAGCGTGGGTCAGGCTGCCGCTCGTCGGGCAGTTCCAGCCATCGGAGTTCGTAAAGATCCCGACGGTCTTGATGCTCGCGAAATATTTCGGTTCGAGGAAATCGAGCGTCCTTACACTGCGTGAGGCACTGGTCGGCGGGGCGATATTCGCGGGGCCTTTGGCTCTCATAATGCTCGAACCCGACGCGGGCCAGGCGATCACGTATTTCCCGATACTTGCCGCAATGTTCTTTTTATCGGGCATCAAGATCCGATATGTTGTCATCGGAACTGTATTGGCAGCGGTAATGGTGCCGACGGCTTATATCGTCGGCGTCAAGACCGGCAAGATAAAGCGCTACCAGCAGGAGCGGATCCTCGCGATCATCGACCCCGACCGCGTCGATCCGCGTGGCTATGGTTATCATACGATCCAATCCGTGATCACTGTCGGCAAGGGCGGCATCTCGGGGATCAAAGGCGATCCCGAGACATCGCAAAGTGTTTTGAAATTTTTACCCGAACCGCAGACGGATTTTATTTTCGCGGTAACTGCTGAAAATACAGGCTTTATCGGTTGCGTGTCGCTTCTGCTTGCATATGCTCTTCTACTTTCGAGAATGATCGCGAGCGCAAGACAAGCTTCTGACCGGGCGGGAATGCTTGTTATAATGTCGATCGTCTGCGGTTTGGCGTTCCAGATATTTATGAATGTCGGGATGGCGCTCGGATTTCTCCCCGTTATCGGTGTTCCGCTCCCGCTGATGAGCGCGGGACTGTCGGCGATCCTTTCAACGTTCATTGCGATCGGATTCGTGGTGAGCGTTCGTATGAGAAGGTTCGTCAACTAAGAGGTTTTTATGGCGAAAGAAGCTAGTACCATCGTTGAAAGCAAACCGGCGCCGCGTCGAAAGATGAGCGGTGTTTCGATGTTCATTACGGCCTTGATGCTCGCCTTATCGGCGGGCGGCCTGACGGGAGTTCTCGCTTCGTACTACCTGAACAATTCGAGTTATACGGTCGCTGTCTCTGCGCTTGCGACCTATCGCCCGCCGCAGGTTACGACCATTTACGCGGACGACGGCGAGACCGTTCTAGCGGAATTTGCGATCGAGAAGCGCATTCCCGTGAAGATCCAAGACGTGCCGGATCGTGTAACGGACGCTCTGCTCGCGATCGAAGATTACCGTTTTCGGGATCATATCGGCATCGACCCATACCGCATCCTCGGCGCTGTTTTCAAGAACGTGACGACCGGCAGCACGGAAGGCGCTTCGACGATCACGCAGCAGCTCGCAAAGAATCTTTTTCTATATAAGGATCAGACTTATACGCGAAAGGTCAACGAATGGGCGGTGGCTCTTCAGATCGAGAGGCTCTACACGAAAGACCAGATCCTCGAGATGTATATGAATTACGTATTTCTCGGAGCCGGTGCGTATGGATTCGAGGCCGGTGCCGAAACGTATTTTGGAAAGCATTTGAAGGATCTTAGCCTTGAGGAAGCGGCGCTTCTAGCCGCGATACCGAAATCGCCCGAATATTCACCGACTCGCAATCGGGACAAGGCGAAGATACGCCGCGATCTTGTTCTCGATCAGATGGCAAAGTATTTCCCGGACAAATACTCTCAGGCAGAGGTTGACGCCGCGAAAGCAGTTCCGATCAAACTTGCCGATACTGCGTACTATCAGGCTTTGCCGAAATCGACCGCGTGGGATTACCCCGTCGAAGAGATCCGCAAGTATCTTGAACAAAAATATACGACCCGTGTCGCGCAGGGTGGCTTGAAGGTATATACCACGATCAACGTCGCCGCACAGAAAGAAGCGACAAAGGCGATCCGCGAAGGCTTGCGCGGTTACGACCGCGGCCAGCGTTGGCGTTCGGATTACAAGAACATCCTTCTCGACGAGAACGACCAACCGCTCTTTACGGACCAGAAAGAGATCGACAAGGCTCTCGCTTCCTACAAACATCCGGATTGGTACGGCGATCAGTACGAAACGGGAGAATACATCAAGGGGCTAGTTGTGAAGGCGAATTCCGGCGCGGATGAAGTCGGCGTGCGTTTTGGAATGTATAAGGCGGTCGTAAGACCCGGCGATATGGGCCGCAGCGGCAAGCGTCCGGTCGCCGAACTCAAACCCGGCTACTTAGCAGAATTCGAGATCAAGAAAGTTGACGACGAGAAGAAGACGCTCGAGGTCGAACTCGAACAGGTGCCGGAGGTTCAGGCCGCGATCGTCTGTATCAATTCGCACACAGGCGAGATCGCCGCAGAGGTCGGCGGTTACGACTTTCATACGAGTAAATTCAACAATGCGACCCAGGGCCTGCGGCAGACGGGTTCGTCATATAAGCCGTTCATTTACACGGCGGCCGTTGAGGACGGAATGACGCCGGATATGACCGTAAGCGGAGCTCCGATCAAACGCGGAGGTTGGACGCCGCACAACTACGATGGCAGCCTCAGCCATGCGAATGTTCCGATGAAGATCGCCCTTGCGAAATCCTACAACATCGCGGCCGTACACTTGCTCGAACAGGTCGGCATACAGTCGGGCGCTCAAATGGTGCGTCGTTTCGGCATCACGAATCCGATGGCGCCGAGTCTGCCGTCGGCATTGGGAGCAAGCGAGGCCTCGCTGCTCGAAATGGTTTCGGCGTATTCGACGTTCCCGAATAAGGGCGTGCGTATTTCTCCGCATCTTATTCGAAAGGTCTATAACCGCGACGGCGCTCTGCTCGAGGAATTTGACGGCGCAAGCTCGCGTGTAACAAGCGAGTACGTTGCTCTAACAATGGTTCAGATGATGCGCGGCGTAACTGCGGGCGGCGGAACCGCTCCGGGAGCGAGCGCCGCCGGACAGCAGCTTGCCGGCAAGACGGGAACCGTTAACGACCACACGGACGTTTGGTTCATCGGCTACACACCGACGTATGTTACGGGCGTCTGGATGGGCAATCCGCTCAAGAAGACGAACCTCGGCAATAGTATGACCGGCGGTCACGGAGCCTTGCCGTATTTCAACGCCTTTATGAACCAGTTCATGAAAGGAAAACCGAGGGATACGTTCCCGGCCGCGCCTCCGATGCCGTCCGATATCAAGTCGCTGATGGAGCGAAACAAACGCGAAGAGCTTGAGAAACTGCAGGAAGCTGATATTGCGGGCAAGAAGACCGGCATTGAGTTTACTCCGGGCACGAAGATCGAGGACGACCCCGCTTTGCTGCCCAAGGAGAACAATGCGGGCGACGGAAATCCCGATGGCGACGGGAAACCTGACAAGCTGCCTTCAGGGGACAATCCTTCGACGATCAAGCGTCCGGAAATAAAACAGCCGGCAAAACCCGAAGGCCCGCCGACTGAGAAGAGTTCTCCGCCTAAACGAAAAGGCAAGAAGGGCGACGGTTAATCGCCGCAGAAAAGCCCTAGATAATAAGGCAGCATCCGACGCCACCAAACCCAATCGTGGTTCACGTCGTAGCCCCAGACGTCGAGCTTGTGCGGAATGCCTTTCGAATGCAGCAGACCTGAGAATTCGCGGCTCCGATCAGGGGCCTCGAATGATCCTTGTCCGGTAACGATGACGATCGAATCCGCTTTCTGCAGCCGCGGAAGGTGATAATCGTCATTAAGTTCCTTTAGATAAGCCGCAGGGTTGTTGAAATAGACGTTGTCGTCGAAATAGCTTTCGAGATAATTGTAGATATCGTAGCTTCCGCTCATCGCGATCGTCCCGCGGAATTGGTCGGAATGCTTGAAATATGTATTTGCTGCGAGAAATGCGCCGAGCGACGCTCCCGTCGTCAGAGGGCGAGCGTCAGGGCCGCATTCATTGCGGATGAGCGGCAGAACTTCCTCCATAATGTAGCGGTCATAGCGCGCCAGCATCTCGACCTTCCACGAGGGCGAGCTTTCGCGGTTCAAGAGGCTGTATTTGTTGACAGAGTTGATCGAATAAGCGCGGATCTTGCCCGCCTCGATAAATTCCTTGATCGAATCCACGAGATAAAAACGCTCATATTCCAGATAATCCGCCGCCGCCGTCGGAAACATCAAAAGCGGATAACCGGCGTGCCCATAGGCAACAAGCGGCATTTCCATCCCTAGATTGTGGCTATACCACGAAGTGATCTCACGTCGCATAATAAAAGTGTGCTCCAAAAAAAAGAGGTCTTCAGTTATCTCTGAAAACCTCAATTCTACATCTAAAGAGCAGTTTTGCTAAAGCCGCGGCTACTTTGTAACCGTGATCTCGCGGGTCGTCGAGTTATACCCGCCGTTGTCGATCACTTTGCCGTTGCGGTCCTGAAGTTCGAGCTTTATCGTGTGCTTTCCGCTTGAGAGGCCATTCAGCCATATCGGGTCCCAGCGATTGAGCTGCCCCATTTCCTGGCCATCCACCCAATACTTTACGTGGCACGGACACGGATCGACGCCGACGACTCTGCTGGAAGGCGTCAGATCGGTATTCGAGATCCAAAAATCGAGCATTATATTTTCGGCATCCGCGCCCTTGTATTCGCCCTTGGGCCGACTGTAAGTAAGAAGCGGCTTCTTCGGATCGACCTTGCCGCCCGCACTTTCCTTTGCTTCGGGCGATGCATTTGCCATCGTGTTCCCGTCGGCGGTCGTTGTCGGCTTTGACGCGTCGGCTCCGCCATTCTTGACGGTGAAGGACACCATCTGGAAGGCGCCTTCGTTCTTGTAGCTTTCGTGCCACGGGCGCGAAGGGAATACGCGGATCGTGTGCACGCCGTCCGACACGTTCTTCAAAACGAACGGCTTTGTAATGTCGTAATACGCCTCATAAGGCTCATTATCTAGGATCACGTGAATGTGATTTCCCGTGTGTGTCGCCTCGTCCATTCCGGGCATATAGCCTTTTAGGTCGCCGGAAAGCTCGAGTTTTAGCTCGACCTCGGATCCGGAAACGACCGAATGATCTTTCGGTTCAATGATCTTTAGGACGGGTTTTGCAGCATCCTGCTCGCCGCGTGCCTTCATCATTTCCGAAATATTTTCGGGACGCGACATTGCGGTAACGCTCTTACTCGGAGCGGCGTTGCCGGCATTCGCCGAATTCGCATTGTTAGCGGGCGTCGGTCCGCATGCGGCACCGACCGCCGCGAGAATAAAAGACAATGAGATAAAAACTATTCGTTTCACAAAAAAATACCTCCTAGTTGTCGTGTTCCGGTCAGGAACTCGCGGGCATCGCCGCCGCAGTACCTGCCGCTGTATTTCCAAAAACCTCGCGGAAATGCCGTTCGATGCTCGCTTCGACCTCGGCAAGCGTGATATCGCGGCCTAGCAGTTCTTCCATCGAGGTTACGGGTTCGCCCTCACAGGCGATGATCCAGTTGTAATAACTAAGGTCGGTCGAGACATTCAGCGCGAATCCGTGCGTCGTCACCCAGCGTTTGATATGGACGCCGATCGCGGCGACCTTTCCCTGCGAGGTGTGTACGCCGGTCAGCCCCTCGATCCGAAAGGCTTCTATCCCGAAATCTGCCATCGCACGGATCAATACGTCTTCGAGGTCTCGCACGTATCGATGAACGTCTTCACGATGCGGCGAGAGCGAAATGATCGGATAGCCGACGATCTGGCCGATGCCGTGGTATGTTACGCGGCCGCCGCGATTCGTCTCAAACACCTCGACGCCGAGTTTTCGCAGTATTTCAGCGGTCGCTAGAACGCCGTCTTCCGTTGCGCGGCGCCCGATCGTGAACGTATGCGGGTGTTCGAGAAAGACAAGATAGTCGTTCTCTCGCTCCGCGATCACCTCCGCTTCAAGGCGAGCCTGAAGATCAAGCGCATCCTTATAGCCAACTCTTCCGAGCTTTAAGACCTCTAAATTCCGACCGGTCACAATCATTATGATAAGATTTTCGAGCGGCTTTTAACAGGAAGGGAGACCTATGAGGCTTTTTCGAACAGGATTGTTTCTATTATTTATCGGGACGGCGCTTGCGGCGTCCGGGTCGGCGCAAAAAACGCGGCCGCGTAAAGCTCAGCCCGCGAAACCGCCCGTTTCAAAGACAGTGGCGCCGCTCGATGTTCGAACGGCACGCGAAAAGGTCGAGATCCAGCGATCGAATACTTCGCGATTTATCGACGTCCTCGGTCCGATCGCGCAAGAGATCGAGAGCACGACAGAAGCGGCGAGACGCAAGAACCTGCCGCGTGCGACGGCCGAGAGGAATGAGCAGAATAAAAGGCGCGTGATAACGGCGATCAGGAACTTGCGGATCGGCATCGCGACGCTCGAATCGGACTTTCGCACGAGGTCGAATCTTCGCCGATATTTGCCGAATCTTCAGGGCGTGACCGACCTGGTCGCATCGAGTGAAGATATGGCATTAGCAGGTAAGTTCGTCGCCGCAAAGGATCCGCTTCGCGACGTATTGAAGAAACTTACCGACACGCTAAACGTTATGCCGCAGTAGTTTACGGCTTCTTTAAGGCTACGGGTTTTTCAGGATCACAAGCTTCGATCGCCGCCGCCGCGGCCGGTTGAGGCTTTTTCGAATCGGCTTCTGCGGGCAGGCCAAGAGCCTTTCGGATGTATGCCTCGCCCTCTGTCATTATCATCTCGCCGTTGATCACATCGGCCTTTTTTACGAGCGTGTCGCCCTCTTTCGCTAGTTTTGCCGGATCTAGCAGAATGTACCAAGGCGAACCCGTGTAGCGTTTATCCCCAGTTTCCTTTCTATATTCAGAGTGCTTTGTCGCCCCTCGCTGCGCGCGGCTCACAGATTCATAAACGACCGGAAACGTGATGCCAAGCGAATCGAGATTCCTTTTCATACTATCGACCGGGTCGTATTCACCGACTCCGACGATCTCAAGGCCCGAGGTCTTGTATTTTTTGTAGAAAGCCTCGAGTTTCGGAGCGTCGAAACGCCAGTTCGGGCACCAAGGGGCGTAATATACGACGACGACGAGTTTTTTCCCTTTCGAAAGCTCCCGCAGGTCGAGTTCTTGTGAAATATCACGCACGGTCGGGTATTTCCAGTTCTGATACTTTAGGTCTTTATCGACGATCGGAGCCTGCTCGTTCTGAGCAATGACAGGAAAAATAAACCCGAGCGTGAGTGCGAAGAGGAATATAAGCTTCATATTTTGAATTCGTAAAACAAGATAAAGAGTAACGTCATTTTTGGGAATTTGGCAATAAAACTCTCGCGACGGCCTTGACGATATCGAATACGAAGCACATTGTGCTAATGTTTATTTATGGCCGAAAAACCGACCGTTACAGACATTTATCAATTTGCCCTTGACCTGCGAAAGTCGGATCCCAACGGTTCGTATGATGACGTAAAGCGCGGGATAGTTGACAAGTTCAGTTCGGGGTCTTTTCCCGACACGGCTTATCTTACGATCCCCGAATACGACAACATAGTGCCCGAAGAGGATTGGACGTCCGGTCTGCCCGTCGTCCTTCGCGGAATACAGAACGACGACTGGAAGGAAGTAGCTCACGGTATTGTCATCAGCCTCGAACAGGTCGAAAATTATCCGAAAGAGTCGCTTCGCGAGGATGATCCCAGCAAAGATTGGCGTAACCGCAACGAAGGTATCGCTGACGCCGAGGCCCAAGTGCTCGCAAAATGGATGCCCGAAGACCTAATGGACATCGCTCGACGACAGATCAGGCCTTAGACCTCGATCTTCATTCCATCGAACGCAAGCAAGACCTCGCACGGCGGTGAGAACCCGCGAGCGAGGTCTTCAAATTTTATATCGTCCCATTCGGGATATAGATGGTTGAGCAGGGCTTTTTGCGGCCGGGCGATCGAGATCAACTCCATTGCATCGGAAAGCTCAAGGTGCGTATTTACGGCCTTTTTCGCGACAAAAGACGATTCCACGACGAAAAGATCTGAAGACGCAGCGAATTCACCGATCTTCGGGTCAAAACCCGTGTCAGACGTAAAGCAAAGCACCTTTTCGCCGTCATCAAGCCGGATCGCGAGGCTTTCGGGCTTGTGCGGCGTTTTAGAGACCCTCGCCGACACACCTTCGATCAGCGGGAACGCGTCACCTTCGGACACTTCGACGATATCGACCGGAAAGTTCTGTTCTAGCAAGCGATAGTTTCCGGCGATATCTACGGCGTCGAAAAGTGCCTTCAAACCGACGTGCCCGCATATCGTAAGCGGTTTTCGGCGTTCACGCGTTTCAGCGGCGTGCTTTATTCCGAACAGGAACGGAGCAAGGCCGCCGAAATGGTCGAGGTGAAAGTGCGAGATCCAGATCGCGTCAAGCTCGGCCCAAGGCAGGCGCTCCTGCGCCATTCGATGGATGGACGCCGCCGAGCAATCAAGGAGCACCGAACCCTTGGCGGTTTCCAGCCAAAAACTCGTGCTGCTCCTTGTCGGATGCGGATGCGATGTGCCCGAACCGAGGACCGTCAGATGCATAATTTTCCCCGCTCACGGATCGCCGCCTTTTGAAAGGCGCTTCCGTATGACCATCTTAACGGTTTTTGTATCTTCAATAGAGTCCGCGAACAATCTTGACGAAAAAATAAGGATTTGCGATACTACAGCTTGCTGGAATTGTGTGCTTAACGGGCCCCAATGCCCTCGATCGATAGGTAAAAAGTGGAATTATGAAGATCTCTGCACAGGAAGAGTATGGGCTGCGCTGTCTCGTACAGTTGGCCGCGTTACCCGAAGGCGGTAGCCTGACCCTGCCGCAGATCGCAGAGCGGGAAGGCATCTCGACCGCGAACGCCGGAAAGCTGATGTGGCTCCTGAATAAAGCCGGATTCGTGCACTCGACTCGCGGAACAAAGGGCGGTTATTCGCTCGAACGGCCGGCGGAAGATATTCGTTTGAGCGAGATCATCAAGGTGCTCGACGAAGACGTTCTCAATAAGCATTGCGGCAGTTACACGGGTGTGCTCGATTCCTGCGTGCATAACGGCGACTGCGGTATTCGCCCGGTCATCATCGGGCTTCACACGCTCGTCGAAAATGCACTTTCGCAGATAACGCTCGCTCAACTCGTCGGCAGTGAGCGTTCGGTCGATGCGATGTTCCATCGGGTTCATTCGATACACAGGACGGTCGAACCGCAGGGAGCGTAAGAGATTTTATATGTCAACAGCAGCTGAGTTACTAACAAATAGGGAATACAAATACGGCTTTGTCACTGAGATCGAGACCGAGACCATTCCGAAGGGCTTGAGTGAAGACACGGTGCGTCTTATCTCGGCGAAAAAGAACGAGCCGGAATGGATGCTCGAATTTCGCTTGAAAGCCTATCGCCAATGGCTAAAGATGAAGGAGCCGAGCGGCTGGGCGAATTTCAAATATCCCGATCTTGATTTTCAGAATATTACGTACTACGCCGCTCCGAAACAAAAGAAGAAAAAAGCGTCGATGGACGAGGTCGATCCCGAACTCATCAAGACTTTTGAGAAACTCGGCATTCCGCTCTCCGAGCAGAAGCAGCTTGCGAACGTTGCCGTCGATGCCGTGTTCGATTCGGTCTCGGTCGCAACGACCTATCGCGCAAAACTCGAAAAGGCAGGCGTGATCTTTTGCTCGTTCAGCGAAGCTATCAAGGACTATCCCGACCTTGTGAAGAAGTATCTCGGCTCGGTTGTGCCCGTCGGCGACAACTTTTTTGCCGCGTTGAATTCGGCGGTTTTCTCGGACGGCTCATTCTGTTTCATACCGAAAGGCGTCCGCTGCCCGATGGAATTATCGACGTACTTTCGCATCAACACGCAGGAATCCGGCCAGTTCGAACGCACGCTGATCGTTGCCGAAGAAGGCGGCTACGTTGCTTACAACGAAGGATGTACGGCACCGCAGTTCGACACGAATCAACTGCACGCCGCCGTTGTTGAACTGATCGCGTTGGACGACGCCGAGATCAAATATTCGACCGTGCAGAATTGGTACGCGGGCGACGAGAACGGCAAGGGCGGTATCTTCAATTTCGTGACGAAACGCGGAGCTTGCCGCGGCACGAATGCGAAGATATCTTGGACGCAGGTCGAGACCGGTTCGGCTATCACTTGGAAGTATCCGAGCGTGATCTTGCAGGGCGATAACTCTATCGGTGAATTCTACTCGGTTGCGTTGACCAACCACGCGCAGATCGCTGATACGGGCACGAAGATGATCCATTTGGGCAAGAATACAAAGTCCACGATCGTCTCAAAGGGCATATCGGCCGGCCGTTCGAACAATTCGTACCGCGGGCTTGTCAAAGTAATGGCGAAGGCGGAAGGCGCGCGCAATTACACCCAGTGCGATTCGATGCTGATCGGTTCGACATGCGAAGCGAACACCTTTCCTTATATCGAGGTGATGAACAACACTGCCCGCGTCGAACACGAGGCGACAACGTCGAAGATCAGCGAAGACCAGCTTTTTTACCTAGAGCAGCGAGGCATCCCGCAGGAAGACGCCGTGTCGCTCATCATCAACGGATTCTGCAAGGAAGTGTTTAGAGAATTGCCGATGGAATACGCCGTCGAAGCAACGAAGCTTTTGGGGCTGAAGCTGGAGGGTGCGGTCGGGTAGTAGGGGCTTATTGTGGTCTGGAAATGGTTTGGCGTGAAAACATTGTTTCGATGGGAAGCTATCGGCAAACGAAGATCGGTCGACGAAAGCTATCATGACGACGCAACCTTGGTAGAAGAAAGGATTGTTTTGATCAGAGCGCGAAGTTTTGATGAAGCGATCAAGAAAGGTGAAAAAGAAGCTGAAAATTATTCGGCTGAATATAAAAGCTTCTATGGTCAGAAAGTGAAGCAACGATATTTGAAAGTCTGCGATGCCTTTGAACTATTTGACGAGCCAAACGAAAGTGGCGTTGAAGTTTTTTCTTTGATTGAAACGGTTAGTAAGAAGATAGAGGACTCGGTCATCATCGAGAACAAGTTTGGAAAAGATGAAAACATAGAATCTTTCAACAGAAAAAGAGAAAAATTTTGGAATGCCGAATTATTCGATAGAGTTGATAACGAAATTATTGTGAGAAAGAAGTGAACCTAGGCATGAGCATATTTAAGGAAACAACCACATAGGCACATTGAGCACATAGAGCTTTCCTATGTTGCTATTTGGTTTGAGGAAACAATCACATAGATAGAACAACATCAACTAGATGTTCGAGTAACTTTAAGGTTTTATGAAACTGGCAGATTCTGACAAAGCGAGGATCATCGAGATCTGCAAAAGAAACGATATTTCTTATTGCGCTCTTTTTGGCTCTTTTGCGCGCGGGGAGGCAGACGAAGGTAGCGACATCGATCTGCTTGTACGATTTTCCAAGCCCAAAGGATTTAACTGGATAGATGCGGCATTGGAAATTGAAGACGAACTTGGCAGAAAAGTCGATCTGGTGACAGAAGGCTCACTGAGTCCTTACCTAAGAGAACATGCCTTAACGGATATCAAGATCCTTTATGAACAATAAAGACAATACGGTTTACCTTAAACATATTCTTGAATGCGTCGAAAGAGTTGACGAATACCTTGCCGGTCTGGATTACGAGCAATTTATCCAAAGCCAGTTGTTGATCGATGCGGTCACTCGAAATATTGAGATCGTTGGCGAGGCCTGTAACAACCTTACGAGAGACTTTCGATCAAATAATCCGCAGATCGAGTGGAGAAGGATTATCGGAACTCGAAATGTCTTGATACACGCCTACGCGGCCGTCGATCTTGAAATAATCTGGAATATAACTCAATTGGAGCTGCCTAAATTGAGAATGGAGATCGGGCAGATCCTTGAAGGCTAGATAAAAGAAACTCCCGACGCAAATAAATCGGTCAAATGAATATGTTATTAGAAGTTAAAGACCTGCATGCAGGCATCGGTGGAAAAGAGATATTGAAAGGCCTGAATCTTCAGGTCAAGCGGGGCGAGGTTCACGCCATAATGGGCCCGAACGGTTCGGGAAAATCGACCTTGTCGAAGGTTCTTGCCGGACACCCATCGTATGAGGTGATCTCCGGTACGGTTACCTATGACGGCAAGAATTTGCTTGAACTCGAACCGGATGAACGCGCACGCGAGGGCGTCTTTATGGCGTTCCAGTATCCGGTCGAAGTGCCCGGCGTCTCGAATTCGCAATTCCTGCGCCTTGCTTACAATCAAAAAGCAAAGCACAACGGCGAAGAAGAACTCGACCCGCTCGAATTCAACGATCTCCTGAAAGAAAAGGCGAAGATCGTCGAGATGGATCCGCAATTCTTTAAGCGTTCGGTCAACGAAGGTTTTTCCGGCGGCGAGAAAAAGCGCAATGAGATACTTCAAATGGCGGTGCTCGAACCGAAACTTGCGATCCTTGACGAGACGGATTCCGGCCTCGACATCGACGCGCTTCGCATCGTCGCGGAGGGCGTCAATAAACTCCGCACAAGCGAGAACGGGATCATTCTCGTTACGCATTATCAACGGCTTTTGAATTACATCGTCCCTGATTTCGTACACGTTATTGCGGGCGGCAAGGTCGTCAAAGAAGGCGGCAAGGAACTTGCGATCGAGCTTGAAGAGAAAGGCTACGACTGGGTCAAGGCGGCCGCGAAATAAGACGTGACAACGGCCGCGAGCAACAAGAATGGCAGTTCGGCGATCGTCGGTATTTGGGCGGCGGCGCTGCTTGTTGTTTTTGTTTCGTTCCGCAGCGTTGATCTTTTGAGTCTGCCGAAGCTGCTTGGTAATTCGGGCGGCACGGCGTTATTCGGCGCGGCGTTAGTCGATTCGCTGGTCGGCGTCATCGCTGCGGGAGCGGTGTTCGCTGCGTGGTTCGGTCTCGGGTCGCTCGTCTCTCTCTTTTTGAAGATCGAACGACGAGAATCCGATTCTCACATTCTCGAATTAGCGCGCAACATCGGCGTCGGTTCGGTGCTCTGGTCGATAGTCTGGTTCTTTCTCGGCATCGCAGGGCTTTATTCGACGACGACGGCGGCAGTTGCGACGATCGCGGGCATCGCGTGCTGCGTTCCGGGGATCGCAAGGCTTCGTTCAGCTCGCGGCGAAAGCAGAATGCCGGAGAGCGTCTCGGGCATCGATCGCATCGTCGCCGTTTTGATCTTGTTCGCCTTGGCGATCGCCTTCGTTGCCGCTCTTGCTCCGCCGATCGCAAAGGACACGCTGCTCTATCATTTTGCGCTGCCGAAGGCCTTCATCGCTCAACACAGTAGCGCCTTTGTCGAAGGGAATATCGCAAGCTACCTCGCTCTCGGCGGCGAGATGCACTTTGTCTGGGGGATGCTGCTCGGCGGAGTTTACAGCGTGCGGGCGGGCGAAGCCGCGGCAGGCGCGGTCGCATTTCTCTTTTTTCCGCTGCTGCTTGCCGTCGTATTCGGCTGGGCACGCGAGCGACAAGTCTCGCGTAGGTGGTCACTGGTTGCGGTCCTACTCGTTGCCGCGATACCGACCGCATTTCATTCGGCGTCGAGCGGCTACACGGATATCGCGTTGGCATTTTATGCCGCGCTTGCGGTCTATTCGCTCTTGCGTTGGCTCGATGGGTTCGACACGAAGCAGCTCGCATATCTTGCGATATTCTTGGGCGGAGCGTTGGCGATAAAACTCACAACGATCTTTCTGATCGCGGCACTTGTCCTCGTCATCTTGCTGAGAGTTCGACAGGAAGCGTCTGCGGGAAGGCTTGCGGGTGCGGCCGTGTTAGCGTTCGTGCTTGCAGGCGTGCTCGCTTCGCCTTGGTATCTGCGGACGTGGGCAGCAACGGGTTCGCCGTTCTTTCCGTTCTATTTGAGCGTTTGGAAAGGCGAAGCGCCGGGCTGGGATGCAGAGCGTTCGAATCTATTCCAAGCAATGAACGCCCAATACGGCGGCGTCGATCGCGCTCCGGTAAATTATCTTCTTGCTCCCCTTCGACTTTCGCTTGCGGCACAGCCTGAAGACGCGAATTTGTACGACGGCGTGCTTGGCGTCGCGTTCTTGATAGGCCTGCCGCTCATTTGGTTCGGCATTCGCCGAAGGGGAAACTCAGCGGTCGCGCCGCTTGCCGGTATCTCCGGGATCTACTTTTTGTTCTGGCTATTTTCGAGCGAACAGATCAGGTATTTGTTGCCGATCGTCCCGCTGCTTGCCGTTGCGATCGCGGCCTCGGCAGGCGGTTCAGAAGAGAAAAGTTCAGAAAAGATTTGGTACTACGCACTCACATTTGCGTGCCTCTTGGGTATCGGAACTTCGCTTGCGTGGTTTTCGATGCGGTCGCCGCTCGGCGTTGTTTTAGGCGGCGAACCGCGCGACGCGTACCTTACGCGTCAGCTTGATTACTATCCGTATTACCACTTGCTGAACGCTGAGACGCCCGCCAACGAAAAGGTTTGGCTCATCAATATGCGCCGTGATTCGTACAACCTCGACCGGCCGTATCTTTCGGACTACTTGTTCGAAGACTGGACCTTTCGAAAAATGCTCTGGGCGTCAAAGGACGTTGGCGAACTTGAAGCAAAGACCGCGGCAATGGGGATCGATCGAATTCTCGTTCGTCATGATTTTCTTTTTGATTACGATAGGTCGCCGATCGTTGATGATAAGAAGCCCCGTGCAGAGAATGAAGCGAAGTTGCGGCTCGCAAAGGGATTCCTGCTGCACGATCACGAGTGTATGGATGAAAAGGCGGACAAAAGATTTAGTTTAGTGAATGTCGGGGCACACGGCTGCGGCAGCGGCACTGGCAACTCTTCTCGCTGAGAGAATTTAAGACGCTCGACTCCGCATTTTGTGGGATCGGACGCCGCGTAAGGTTTAGGGTTTTTATAGAAATGACAACAGTGGCAATCAAGGACACATATTTTTCAAACGCATTTCGCGAGCGCTTCGGAGAGGCGAAAGATCCGGTCGGCAAACTCCGTCAAGAGGCGTTCGAATATTTTACTGAAGAAGGCTTTCCGACGGTTCGCCTTGAAGACTGGAAATATACGAATGTTGCTCGCATCGCGAGCCTCGAATGGCGAGTCGGCGATCACGTCTCTGACGATGTTTCCGGCGCAATGGACCGCATTCGCGATTTCAAATTCGACCGTAACGGATTCACCGCGTTGAATCAAGCTTTCGCGGCGTATCGCGTCATTCGGATCCCGAAGGAAACGTCGGTCGAAGAACCTTTCGTACTCGAGCATTCAGCAGCGGCCGGTGAAGCGATCTTCCCGCACACGATCGTAATTGCCGAAGCCGGCAGCCGCGCAACTTTTGTCGAGATATTTGCATCTGAGCAAGAAGGAGTTACGAATTCCGCGACGCAGATCTTCGTCGACGAGAATGCGAGTTTGACGCATTATCGTGTTCAGAAAGACGCCGTCGAGGCGTTCAACTACGGCGTGAGCGAGGTCGCGATCGGTCGCGCCGCTCGATATAACGCTACGAGCATAAACCTCGGCGGCGCGATCACGCGACACGATATCGAGGCTGTATTTACCGCCGAAGGCGGCGAGGCATTTGTCGATGGATTGTATATGCTTTCTGGCGCCCAGCATCACGACACGCATTCGATCATTGACCACAAAGTGCCGAATTGCACGTCGCATCAAAGCTACAAAGGCGTGCTGAACGACACTTCGCGTGGCGTATTCAACGGCAAGGTCTTTGTCCGCGAAGGTGCGAGCGGTACCGACGCGATCCAGTCGAACAAGAATCTTTTGCTCTCGAACGAAGCACGCGTAGATACTAAACCGCAGCTCGAGATATTTAACGAGGACGTGAAATGCGCCCACGGCGCAACAGTCGGACAGCTCGAGGAAGAGGAACTCTTCTATCTTCTGACACGCGGCTTGCCTGACTCGCTCGCGCGGAACCTACTGACGTACGGATTCGCCGAGGAGATCATAAACAAGATCGAGATCGAATCAATAAAACAGGAACTCGACGCGGCTGTGCTGAACCGCCTTGATGCTGAGATCTAGGAGGTCAAGCGACTGGTAAATTGAATCTCCGTGGTCTCTGTGATCTCTGTGGTAAATAGAAATGAAAGCTGTAAAAGAAATGGCAAGTTGGGAAGTAGAAAAGGTTAGGGCGGATTTTCCTGTTCTCTCGCGTGAAGTGAACGGCAAGCCGCTCGTTTACCTCGACAACAGCGCGTCGTCGCAGGTGCCGCAGACGGTCATCGACCGCACGTCGAAGTATCTCGCTGAGGAGCACTCGAACATTCATCGCGGCGTGCATTACCTCTCGCAGCACGCGACGACCGCCTACGAGGCGGCGCGCGAAAAGGTGAAGCGGTTCATCAATGCCGCCGAAGCGAAGGAATGTATCTTCGTTCGCGGTACGACCGAGGGCATCAATCTCGTTGCGTATTCTTTCGGCCGCAAGTTCGTCGGCGAAGGCGACGAGATCATTCTCTCGCAAATGGAGCACCACTCGAATATCGTTCCCTGGCAGATCGTCGCTGAAGAACGCGGCGCAAAGATACGCGTCATCCCGATGAATGAACGCGGCGAACTGATCATCGAGGAATACGACAAACTGCTGAACGAACGCACGAAGATCGTCGCCGTTGCTCACGTCTCGAATTCGCTCGGCACCGTGAACCCGATCAAGGAAATGATAGCGACGGCGCACAAATTCGGAGTCCCCGTTCTCGTCGATGCTGCACAGAGCGTGCCGCATTTTCCCGTCGATGTGCAGGATCTGGATGCAGATTTCTTTGTGTTCTCCGGACACAAAATGTTCGCTCCGACCGCGAGCGGCATACTTTACGGCAAACGCGAATGGCTCGACAAAATGCCGCCTTATCAGACCGGCGGCGGGATGATCCGCACGGTTTCGTTCGAGCAGACGACCTACGCGCCGATCCCGGAGAAGTTCGAAGCGGGCACGCCCGGTATCGCCGCCGGCATCGGACTCGGGGCCGCCATCGATTATTTGAACGCTCTCGATTTTAATGCCGCTGCCGAATACGAACATTCGCTGCTTGAATACGCGACTGCCCGCCTCTCGGATATTCCGGAGGTGAAGATCATCGGAACCGCGGGGAATAAGGCCAGCGTGCTGTCATTCACGATCGAAGGAATACACCCGCATGACATCGGAACGATCCTCGATCAACAGGGAATTGCCGTACGTGCCGGTCATCATTGCGCGCAACCCGTGATGCAGTTCTTTGACGTCCCCGCGACCGCAAGGGCATCTTTTGCGTTCTATAACACAAAGGAAGAGGTCGATA
>DAORTR010000036.1:0-3663 GCA_035432765.1 Pyrinomonadaceae bacterium | reverse complement strand
CGATAAACTTGCCGATGCGATCCAAAAGGTGATCGAGGTGTTTGCATGAAGAAGAATCGCGAGATGGAAGTTTGGTATGGAAGATTCGAAGATGCTCCGAAGCATCCGGATCTTGCGTACTGGCAGGCGCAACCCGACGAGAAGAAATTTGCGGCGGCATGGGAGATGGTGATCGAGGCCTACGCCATCAAGGGCGTTGACATAAGTGAATCCAGACTTCAAAGATCTGTTGCAAGCTTTAAACGGAAACGGAGTTAGGTATCTGATCATTGGCGGTTATGCCGTGATCAAACATGCTGAACCCCGCTTTACAAAGGACCTTATAAAGAACAAGTTGGCGGTCGGGCGACTTCAAGACCACCTGGACATCGAAAAACTTAGGGAGACGGAAGACAAAAATGATGAGAATTAGCTTGATACTTTTCTGCTCGTTTCTGTTGGCGGCCTGTGGTTCGCCGGCGGCGAATACTGCAAAGAATACGTCGGCGCCGAACGCTGCGCCTTCGCCTTCGGTCGTGCCTGAGTTTCAGCCCAAGGCCGAGAAGATTGCCATCGACACTACTGATGGCGTAAAGCTCGTCGGCAGTTTTTATAAGCCGCAGAAGCCAAATTCGCCCGCGTTGCTTTTGCTCCACGAATGGACGGCGAATCGACACGTTTATGATGACTTCGCCGAGCGATTTAACAAGAGCGGATATGCTGTGCTCTCGATCGACGGCCGCGGTTTTGGCGAATCGAATAAAAAGGCAGACGGCTCGGAGATCAAGGTCGATCTCGAAAAAGGCATCGACCCGAAACTTCTCCTGATCGATGCGAATTCTGCTGTCGAGTTCCTCGGCAAACAAGAAGGTGTCGATGCGAGCAAGATCGGCATTGTCGGCGCTTCGTACGGCAGCAGCGTCGCGATAATGTATGCCGCCGACCACGCGAATATCGCGGCCGTAGTGCTGCTCTCGCCGGGCGTGAATTATTTCGACAACCTGCCGACCGTTCCCGCGATCAAGAAATACGGCGACCGCCCGATTCTCCTCGTCGCGGCCGAAGACGATAAAGAGTCTGCGGCAGATGTAAAGAAACTAAAGGAGGCGTCGCCCGGTCCGAACGCCGAGGTGGCGGTTTACGCTGATGGCGGCCACGGCACTGCGATCTTTGCACACAAAGACCCCGACAACAACGCCGCTCATCCGCTCGCCGACCTAATGCAGAAGTTTCTTGATAAAGCGCTCAAGACGCCCGAGGCTTCGAAATGATCCTAACGATATCAATCACGAGGTTAGCCTCGAGCGCAAATGTAAACAAATGTCAGAACTTAACGAGCTATATCAAGAGGTGATCCTCGAACACAACAAGAATCCGCGAAATTTTCGTGAGATCGAGTCGCCCGACCGCATCGCGGACGGCAACAATCCGCTTTGCGGCGACGCTCTACGCGTATATGTAACGCTCGACGGCGACACGGTCACGGATGTTGCATTCAAGGGTTCGGGCTGCGCGATCTCGAAGGCGTCGGCGTCGATGATGACGCAATTCGTCAGGGGAAAGAGCCGTGAGGACGCCGAGGTGATCTTCGATGAATTTCACCGTATGGTTACAGGCGAACTCGATGCCGACGAGGAAGAGAATCATCTAGGGCGGCTTAAGATATTTGCCGGCGTGCTTGAATTTCCGGCACGCGTCAAGTGCGCAAGTTTAAGCTGGCACACGCTTCACGCGGCGTTGCAGGGCGAAGAGGTAGTTACAACAGAATAGTTTTTTGATTTGCAGTAATGAGAGATATACAAGAACGAGAGGACCTGGAGAAACTTCTGTGGAAGTTTTATGAGACCGCTATCGCCGACGAAGAGATCGGCCATCACTTCATCGACCTGAATCTCGACAAACACATCCCCGTGATCACAGATTTCTGGGAAAAAGTGCTGTTCGGACGACCCGTCTATTTCAACAGCCCGCTAGTCCCGCATCTTGACCTTCACGAGAAGGCTCCGCTTTTGCCCGAACATTTTGGCCGCTGGATCGAGATATTCTACGCGACCCTCGATGAATTCTTCGAGGGTGAAGTAACCGACGACGCAAAGATGCGCGCCGCATTCATCGCCCGAAATATGAGCAACCGCCTGAACGGCGCATATATGCGAGCGTAACCTAAAGCAAGGGCTGCTTGGCAGAACCTACGAGCGATAGCGACCGGGTTTCACCAATGCAGAAGCCTGCGCGTGAGCAAGGGCGTTACACTCAGTGCAACCTCCCGCACGCTCGCAGTCCTCAGCGACCTTTGCGTGGCTTCGCTTCGCGACCTTCGCGGTTTCTCTTGTCGGGCTTTAACCGCAAAGGGCGCAAAGAATTTCGCAAAGTTCGCAAAGACGCTGTCGCGAACTCGCCGTCTTGGCTCCTTCGGTGCCCACGGTCTTGCCAGAACCTACGAGCGATAGCGACCGGGTTTCACCAATGCAGAAGCCTGCGCGTGAGCAATGGCGTTACACTCAGTGCAACCTCCCGCACGCCCGCCTTCCTCAGCGACCTTTGCGTGGCTTTAACGCCGCACGTGTCAGTAGCCCGCACGTCAGTAAGGGCTCAGTGCCAGACAGAAAAAAGCGTAGATCGCACCACAGAGCACACAGAGAAAGGCAAATAGCCACGCGCCTCTAGGCCGAGGATCAGGTGTCGGAACGCGGACGCCCTCGTCCGCACTGGCTCCGCAAGGAGCCAAATGTGTCAGTAGCCCGCATGTAGTAAGGGCTCAACGTGCGCCTCGAACAACGTTAAGCCGACGCCTCGGCTCCGTTAGGAGCCAAATGTTTGTAGCACGGTCCATCATCATCGCCACCTCGGAGGCGGCTCTGCCGCCGACTTCCTCTGTCGCGTGCAAGGCACGCTTCCGTCGGAATGATTCGCCGCCTATCTACACATTCCGCTCCGCTCCATGTGTAGCTATATTCTTGCCGCGTGCAAGGCACGCTGAATACATCAGCGGACGACATCTTCCCATTTCGCGACCTTTGCCTTCCCGAAGGGCAATTAGCCACGGCTTTTAAGCCGTGGGTCACGGCCCAAGATTACACTTCGGAGGCGGCTTTGCCGCCGACATCTTCTCCGCCTTTTGCGAAGAGGCCAAAGAGACCACGGTGCGACGCCAACCAAATTAAATTTTCAAAGATCAAGGTCAACTTCATTGACCATAACTAGACTACCCATCCGTCTCGCTCATTGGAAGGACGTTTTTCACGAATCGACACAGTTTTCACAAAATGACACAATTTTCACAAAACGGACAAAACGGACAAAACGGACAAAGTGACCTTTCTTGAGAGTGTGTAACACCCGCCAGAGGCTTGTCGGCGGCGCAGCCGCCTCCGAGATGGTTATCGACCTGCTCACCACGGCTTAAAAGCCGTGGCAATTCAAAAGAACGGCTTCAAGCCCGTGGCAATTCAAAAGAACCACACCCTTGATGAAACTAACGCTGCCCTAATCTCACCCTCCGTGCTCTCCGTGCGCTCTGTGGTTAAGATTTGCTTTTTTCGATTTCGCCCTGAGCCCTTACTGACGTGTGATGTCATAAAGACGGTTTCTGGTGGCTTTGAGTAGAATCAATGTTGACAGACAAGAAGCGCTCTTTGACAGGAGAAACCGTCATGACATTGTACATCGGAGTTGATTTTCATC
>DAORTR010000035.1:0-21904 GCA_035432765.1 Pyrinomonadaceae bacterium | reverse complement strand
TTCAGTTGATGATGCTTCCGCAGGCAACCATTGCCCAAACCGGTGATACTGCGGACGTCTACGCACGAATCCGAAAGGAAGAGAATGAAAATTCGAAGATAATGCATGTGATGCACTATCTTACGGACGTTTACGGCCCGCGTCTCACGGGCAGCGAGAACCACGTCAATGCGGCGAAATGGGCAGCTGCGGAGATGAAGAATTGGGGGTTTGATAAAGCCGAACTCGAAGCCTGGGAATTCGGTCATCCGGGCTGGCAGAACGGCCGGAATACGGGCCTGATGCTCTCGCCTCAGGAAGATACTCTGACGTACGAGGTTCTGGCTTGGACGCCTTCGACGAAAGGCCCGGTGACGGGCGAGGTCGTAAGCATCGTAACGCCGACATTTCCTTCAGCAGAGAATCCGCAGATCAAGCAAGGTCCCACTCAGGCTGAGCTTACGGCATATTTCGACAGTATGAAGTCGGCGGTCAAGGACAAGATGGCTCTCGTAGGCACTCCTGCCTTCATCGATCAATCGACCGAGCCGCGGCCGAAGCATATTCCGATGGAGTCTTTGAAGTGCCGTATGGATCCGACCAAGAAGCCGGGCGAATGCGGTCCGGAGTTCCGATTTCCGCAAGGCCAGAGGCCGACGCCGCGTGCAGGCGCGTTGTCCGGCCGCGAAGTTGACGAACAGCTCGACAAGTTCCTGCTCGACAACGGCGTCCTCGTCCGCATTAACGAATCGCAGCTCGACCGCGGCGCTGTTAGAGCGTTCAACAATCGCACGTTCGATATCTCGAAGGTCGTCCCGACCGTCGTGATGCGTAATGAAGATTTCGGCCGCATCTACCGCATTCTGCAGGACAAAACGCCTGTCAGATTGGAATTCAACCTCCAGAGCCGCGTTATTCCTTCGGGAGTTACGAGCTACAACCTGATCGGCGAGATCGCGGGTTCCGACAAGAAGGATGAGGTCATAATGCTCGGCGGTCACCTTGATTCGTGGCATTCGGCGACCGGCGCAACGGACAACGCCATCGGTTGCGCGACGATGATGGAAGCTGCCCGCATTCTAAAGGCGATCGGCGTAAAGCCGCGTCGAACGATCCGCGTTGCTTGCTGGAGCGGTGAAGAGCAAGGCCTCTTGGGTTCACAGGCTTATGTGAAGTCTCACTTCGGTTCGGCGGAAGACCCGAAACCGGAGTTCGACAAGTTCGGCGGATATTTCAACATCGACAGCGGCACCGGCCGTGTTCGCGCGATGTCGATCTTTGGGCCTGAGGAAGCTGCGAAGGTCCTTCGCGACGCTCTTACGTCATTTGAAGATCTCGGTTTCGCAGGTGTGACCGCCTCTACGAGCCGTAATCTAGGCGGCACGGACAGCACTTCCTTCAACCACGCAGGGCTTCCGGGCATCGGCGGTTCGCAGGATCCTATCGAATACTTCGGCGTAACGTGGCACACGAACCTCGATACATACGAACGTATCATCGAGCCGGATGCAAAGGCCTCGGCGATCATCTTCGCAGCCGCTGTTTACACGCTTGCGATGCGGGACGATCTACTTCCGCGTTTCCCGAAGGATAAGATGCCTCCGCTTCCTCCGGCTCCGGCTCGTTAGTATCGGCTGCCGAAAACGGGAATTTGACTTGCGTGCTCACTGCTCTTTTTTCAAGGAGTCTTGAGCACGCATTCTTACTTTTTGCGAGGGCTTGTCAGGGGAAAAACAGTTTCTTTGACGGGCAAATTTCGGCGAGAACGCATTCGAGACATTTTGGTTTCCGAGCTATGCAGACTGCTCTCCCGTGCGAGATCAGCCAGTGCGGCAGCATTATCCAATCCTTCTTCGGGACTGCCTGCTCAAGATCTTTCTCGATCTTTTCGGGCGTCTTGTTCTTGGTAAGGCCGAGCCGTTGGGAAAGCCGCGAAACATGCGTATCGACGACCACGCCGGACGCGACGCCGAACGCATTGCCCATAACGACGTTCGCGGTCTTTCGGGCGACTCCGCCGAGGGTGAGCAGGTCATCCATTGTTTCCGGAACGCGGCCGCCGTAAACGTCAACTATCCGTCGGCAGGCAGCCTGTATGTTCCTCGCCTTGTTACGGAAAAAACCGGTCGAGTGAATATCGCGTTCGAGTTCCGACGGGGCGACATTTACAAAGTCCGCAGGCCCGCGATACTTCCGAAAAAGATCCGCTGTTACGATATTGACGCGCGCATCCGTGCATTGCGCCGAGAGTATCGTCGCGATCAGAAGTTCGAATGCGTTCGTGTGATCGAGGGCACAATGCGCGTTCGGGTATTCTTTCCTAAGCCTGCGGATGACCGTCGCGGCTTGTTTTTTGACGTCAATCGGCACACATAGAACGTAGAAAGGTTCCGGCCAAAATGCAAATCGTGAGAATTTTGCTAAAATCAGGCAGACTTTCACTATCTCGACTTCGGAAATAATGGCTTCGGATCTTGTTCAAATCTCAACGCGCTCACCTCGTACAAGGATCGCGATAGCGATCGTAGTGGTCGTCGTGTTCTCGATCGGATGGATGGCCGTCCGACGCGAATTCGGAAGTATGGTCGCGGAGATGACGCTGCCGACGGATCCTGCCGCTACGGAGCTTCTTGCGTCCGCAAAGAGCCTTGCGCCGGGCGACCCGATGACGTACTGGCTTGCGTCGGGGATCGAACGCCAATCTTTTTCTCCCGAATCGGCGAAGCGTTCGATGATCTTGATGGAAGAGGCCGTAAAGCTCTCACCGTACGACTATCGCTGGTGGATCGAACTCGGACGCGCTAGCGAACAGGCGGGCAATGCGGCACGTTCCGAGGCCGCATTCCAACACGCCGTTGACCTTGCGCCTTCGTACACGATCCCGCGTTGGCAGATAGGGAATTTTTACATACGCAAGGGTGATGTCGAGAAGGCAAAGCCGCAGCTAAGGCTTGCGACGGTAAATAACTACAAATATCGAATGCAGGTCTTCGGGCTTGCGTGGGATTATTTCGATCACGATCCGAACCAAGTCGAGGCTCTTGCTTCGGACGGCCCGGACGTGCTTGTCGCGCTCACGATGTTCTACGCTCAACGCGGGCAGCCTGCCGACGCGCTTCGGATCTGGAATCGATTGAACGATGAGGACAAAGCGAAGTTTCCGCAGATCTCTTCGGTCGTCGTTCAGGGCTTGTATGACAAGCGAGCCTTCCCGCAGGCTCTCGAATTTTCGCGGCAGTTGAATATCGACGCCGACGCGCATCCCGAAGCGGTCTCGAATCCGGGATTCGAGCGAATCGTAAATAGCGCCGATAAGACGTATTTCGGCTGGCAGTTCCCGAAGCAGGGAAAGGTCGATGTTACTTGGGACGGCGCCGTAAAACATTCGGGGTCAAAGAGCCTGCGTTTGAATTTTAAGAGTTTTTCCGCACAGGAACTCTTTACAGCGTCGCAGCTTGTTGTCGTAAAACCGTCGAAAAAGTATCGATTGACGTTTTGGGCGCGTACCGAAAATCTGCGTAGCGCAGGGCCGCCTCAGGTCGATATCACAAATGCGATAGACGACCGCCTGATCGTATCAAGCCAACCGATGCCGCAGGGGACGAACGATTGGCAGCAGATCACTGTTGACTTCACGGCTCCAGAGAACTGTGACGCGATATCGATCCGGACGACGCGTGTGTTTTGCGGCGATGGATGCCCGCTGCTCGGAAGCCTTTGGTATGACGATTTTGAGCTGACCGCACAATGAAAATTCTCAATAGCTCGATCTTTGTTTCGTTATGCGTGATCGTCGCCGTCGCGACGCTTGCCTACGGCACCGTGCATCAGCCGACGCTCGCTCTTTTCTACCTTGTGATGACGTCGGTCGCGATAATATGGCTCGTTGCGGGTTGGGCAAAAGGCGAGCTGACGTTCAGCCGCCATATCTTTCAGGTTCCGCTGATCGCGGCGGCGATCTATGCTTTTCTCCAGATCATTCCTTTCGGACAGATCGCAGAGACTGCGGGGGTAAGCGGCATTCCGCGAACGCTTTCGCTTTCGCCGTTCGACACAGTGATGTCGGCGCTTCATATGCTCGTGCTCGCTCTCTTTCTGGGCGTGATGCTTGCGATGATCGACCGGGCGCGCCGGATCGAGAAGATCGTTAATTTCATACTGATCTTCGGCTTTGCATATGCATTCTTTGCGATCCTGCAGTCGTTTCTTTCGCCGACGCGTATCTACGGCGTGCTGGAACGCCTAAGCCCGTTCGGTTCGTTCGTAAATCGGCATAACTTCGCGGCTTTCATCGAAATGACGATCGCCGTACCGCTCGGGATGCTGATGTCGGGAGCCGTCAGGCGCGACCGCAAGCTGATCTACATTACGGCGGTCATCTGGATGGGCATCGCACTTCTAATGAGCGGTTCGCGCGGCGGCCTCGTCGCAATGCTTGCGGGAGTCGGCTTGATCTTCCTGCTTACGACACGTGCGCACGGCAAGAAGAAAAAGCTTCTGCTCGTCGGCGTAACGGCGGCAACCATCATCGTCATCGTTGTCGGGGCAATTATGATAGGCGGCGAAACTTCGCTCTCTCGATTCGCAGAAACCGCCGAAGCCGGTGACGTAACTACGGATCGGTTGCAGATCTGGACCGTGACGCTCAAGGTCATTGCCGCGCATCTGCCATTCGGAGCGGGAATCGGGGCATTCGGCCAGGCATACACGCAGTTCGACACGTTCAACGGCCTTTCACGCGTCGAACAGTCTCATAACGATTACCTTCAGGTGCTTGCGGACGCCGGACTAATCGGCGCCGTCATTGCCGGCATTTTTCTCTACTCGGTCTATGTTGCGATAAAGCGGAACACGCGTGTCGAGAACGGATTTCGACGAGGCGTTGCCGTCGGCGCCGCGGCAGGGATCTTCGCGGTGCTTGTGCACAGCCTTTTTGACTTCGTGCTGCACACAACGGCGGTTACGCTGATGTTCCTAGTTCTATTAAGCCTTTTGGCTGCGACAGGCAGGGAATACGAAGACGACGTTCTGGACATCGAAGGGACGCCGCATCGGCATCGACGCCGCCGGAAGGCGAGCGTAACGCCGCTTCAATCTTCGGGAAGCGTCAGGATCGGCCGCGGGGCCGATCAGTGATCGGCAGCAGTCTCTGTATCAAGGTCGGCGGGCATCGACGGCTTTAGGAACAGCGCGCGGAAGACCCAAAGCACTAGTCCGTGTGCGGCATAAACTCCCGCGACGATCAGCAGCGAATACTGCGAATAAAGATAGACGCTCGTAGCGAACGCGGCTATGACAAGGACAGTAAAGAAACCTTGGCGGCCAGCGCCTGTCGTCTTAAAACTGAAGTACCTGATCTTGCTCACCATCAAAATGCCTAGGACCGCGACGATGGCAAGAAGGCAGTATGTGTAGAGCTGCGCGGTCTCTTTGCCCAACGAGATGAGCGGCGCCGGCGAGAAATGGACGAGTGCGGCGAGCAGGCCGCCCGCCGTCGGGATCGGCAGTCCGACAAAGTAACGCTTATCGACCTTCACGTTGCCTTCTGCAAGGACTCTCGGTCGCGTCGCGAGCAAATTGAATCTCGCGAGACGAAATGCTCCGCACATAAGGAACATAAAGAGCAAGAAAAGCCCGTATCCGTGCGCGCGTCCCGTTTCGTCGAACGCTCCGCCCAACGCCCACGCATAGACAAGAGCAACCGGCGCGATGCCGAAGGTCAGAATGTCGGCGAATGAGTCGAATTGAACGCCGATCTCGGTCGCCGTGTGCGTGGCGCGGGCAACGCGTCCGTCGAGCGTGTCAAAAAGGATCGCAAGTCCGATGCCGAGGGCTGCGGTAT
The DNA here is from genome assembly GCA_035432765.1 of Pyrinomonadaceae bacterium. Taxonomy (GTDB): domain Bacteria; phylum Acidobacteriota; class Blastocatellia; order Pyrinomonadales; family Pyrinomonadaceae; genus OLB17. The sequence goes on along the minus strand of DAORTR010000035.1, from coordinate 16,083 downwards.
CAAAATAATGAGACGCCAGCGCAACGTCAGTGAATGACGCGTGATAGCCGCGGATCGACGAAATGATGGCAAGAAAGCCCATTCCGATATTTGCCGCCGTAAAGAGCGTCGGGATTACGTAAAGGCCTTTCTTAAAGCCGCGATGAGGCGGCCGTGTAGCGTGTTCTTCTGCCATTTAGGAAATGGGGCGGGCAATGACGGTTTCGCCTCCGCGGACATGGTCGCCGAGCTTGACTGAAACTTCAAAACCCGGCGGAACCAAGACATCGGTCCTCGAACTGAATTTGATCAAACCGAATCGTTCGCCTCGTTCGATTTTATCACCGATCTTCGATCTGCAAACAATGCGGCGAGCCATAATGCCCGCGATCTGCGTGCATCGAACCGTCAATCCCTCGCCCTCGATCACAAGAGTATTTCGTTCATTGACGTAGCTTGCCTCGTTCCGCGTTGCGGGAAGCTTGCGGCCTTTCGAATAGATCATTTCACGGATCGTGCCGGTAATCGGCGAACGATTTATGTGGACGTCGAAAGGCGACATAAAGACGCTGATAAGGGTTCCGGTCTCATCTTCCGTAATGCGTGTAACACGCCCGTCAGCGGCGGCGAGGATGACGTTTGCGTCATCGGGAACGGTTCGGTGCGGGTCGCGAAAGAAATACGCCAAGAACGCGGCGATCAGTACGAATACTATAACGCCGATCCACCAACCGCCGATCGCAAGCAGCGCTGCGATCGCAAGCGCGACCAAAATGAACGGAATTCCTTCTTTCGCCATTAAAATGAACAATCGTAGATACTACTAGATGCCGGGCGTTTAGCGAAATCGAGAAAAAAGCCCGATGTCGGCAAACATCGGGCCAAGAGGAGGATCGTCTGAAGAAAACCTTTAGCTTCTGACGGGATTGTCCTTTGCGTAGCTGTAAGCACACCAGGCGGCGATCAAATGAACGACCCAGCCAAGTAAGCCCGCCGAACCGATCCATGAAACGCCGGTCAAGAGAAGCCAGATTATTCCGATAAGGATTCGTCCGTTATAGATCTGACCGACACCGGGTATCAGCAAACTCAAAATGCCCGCTAGTAATGGTTCCCGCATAGCTAAAAGTTACCTCCACCAGAAACATACGACAGGGCATTTGGAATGTTTCAGCTAAAATTACGGATGCGGTCCAAGGGCGAGATCAATGAAAGAACGCTCCGACCACAAGATCGAGCAAAAAGAAAAGCCCAACCCCGAGGAACATTGCAATAGTAACGAAAACGCTGCGTCCGGAATGGTGGTTGATCTCGGGCACGAGGTCGCTTGCGGCAACATAGAGCGTAACTCCCGCCGCGAGAGGCAGAGCGTAACGCACAAGGGAAGTTACGCCCTCGCCGACGATGTAAAAGATCAGAGCGCCTAGAAGGGTCGTGAGCCCGAGCGTGAACGTCGCGGTCATCACGCCCGCGCGTCCCTTTCCTGCGGCAAGCACCATCGATCCGACCGTGAGGCCTTCGGGGAATTTGTGAAGCGCGACCGCTAAAAAGACGAGAAAGCCGAGCCCGGCGCTCAGTTCGCTTGCCGCCGCGATCATCACGCCGTCAAAGAACGTGTGAATGCCCATCCCGGCGACCGCCGCATATGCCGAGTGGACGGAGATGCCTTCGTCTGCGTGGACCTCTTCGCCAAGATGGAAATGCGGTGCGAGCGTATGCTCGAGTAACTGCGTCAGTAAATAGCCTGCGAGCAGCAGTATCATCGGGGCGGCATAGGTTGCGGACGAATGCTCGGCGTCCTTCTGCCACAACTCGATCGTCTTAGGGAGAATTTCGATGAAGGTAACGGCGAGCATAAAGCCCGCACCGACTGCGAGGATCAGGCGTACGGAGTTCTTCGCGTACGTTTGAACCTTCGAAGGGAACAGAACCAGGCCGCCGAGGATATTTCCTAAGGCGGCAAGTGTCCCGAAAATGAAGATCTGCCAAAAGCTTGCGCTCATTAAGTTTACCGCCCCGGCGGTCGTATCAAATGCTAACTAACGCTCGCCGTTTTCGCAAAGTCCTGAAGAATCGAACCGCGAATAGACGCTGATATAAGCAAATGGTGGAAGGAACCCCGAAACTCTCCGAACTCCACTGCCGGTTTAGCTCCATAGGAGCGAAATGTTTATAGAAACGCCTTCAACAGAACATAGGAGATCCGTAGGAGCGGCATTTTGCTTGTGTCGCCCCATACGGGCTCCGTATCGTTTTCAACGTTCAGATCTATAAACATTTGGCTCCTACGGAGCCGCTTGAAATGGAACAACGGGCGTTTCGCAACTATCCATTTTCCCGCAACCCACATTTCGGAGAACCTCTTAAACACGCGAAGACGGTTATACTTCTGTTTAAGCACGGAGAAGAAAATAGGTGTTGACATCGCGATCTATTACGGCGTAGAATCCTTTTTAGCATTGAGTCTGACGCGATCTCGCTATCGCTGAGTTGAAAAGACTGCTTAAAGCACTTAAACAAAGACTGAGACGCGAAACGTTGCCTTGATGCTGCCCGGGGCTCTTAGAAAGTTCGGAAAGACGCATTCGGATCGACCAAGGCCCAAGACCCTTTAACTTAGAAAAATTCCCTAAACGACTCGCACGCTTTTTCGGTGCGAGCTAAATGTGCAGACGGCTTGCTCTTTGAAGATGCAAAGTTCTAGCGCTGAGTTCACACATCAGACGGTTCTTCGCGACGAAGTGGTCGAATATGTGCGGCAAGGCCGCGGTTCGACCGTGATCGATGCGACGCTAGGCCTCGGCGGACACTCTGAAGCGATCCTCGAAGCCACGGAGTTCAACGTGACCGGGATCGACCAGGATGCCGCCGCGATCGAGATCGCAAGCGAACGCCTCGCTCGATTCGGCGATCGCTTTCAGGCAGTGAACGCGAATTTTGGCGAACTGGGCGACGCGGTCGTAGAAGCCGACATTGCGGCAATAATTGCCGACCTCGGCGTCTCCTCGATGCAGCTTGATGATGCGACTCGCGGATTCAGTTTCCGAACTTCGGCACCGCTCGATATGCGGATGAACAAGAACGAGGGAATGACGGCGGCAGAATTGCTCCAAAGTTCGACCGAAGCGGAGATCGCCGACATTCTCTACTATTACGGCGAAGAGAGACGCTCCCGCAAGATCGCACGTTGGATCACGGAGAAGAATGAGGCGGGCGAACCACTAAAGACGACCGATGAACTCGCAAAGTTGGTCGAACGGGCGATCGGCAAAAAGCCCGGCGATAAGATACATCCGGCGACAAGGACTTTTCAGGCTGTCAGGATCGCCGTAAACAGGGAATTGGACGTTCTTAGGGAGTTCATTCCGGCAGCGGTTGAAAAAATAAACCCGGGCGGTATCCTCGCGATCATCAGCTTTCACTCGCTAGAGGATCGGATCGTAAAGCAAGCATTTCAAAGGCTTTCAGGCAAATGCAGTTGCCCGCCGCGATTTCCGAAATGTATGTGCGGCGCAGTCAAAGAGATCGAGAGCCTCACAAAGAAGCCAATTCTCCCGAGTGAGGGCGAACAAGAACAGAATCCGCGTTCGCGAAGCGCGAAATTGAGAGTCGGCAGACGACTCATTTAATCAAAACGGCAAAAAAAAAAACTCAGCACGCACATTGGAGGAAGTCTTATGAACACCGCAACCATCCGCAGAAATCAAAGAAGCACGAGCAGGAACCGGGCAAAAGCCGGCTCACATTTTCGTGTCTATGCGACGATGGCTCTTGCGGGTGCCATCGTAGTATCAGGCTTCTTTCTGGCGGCGACACAGCATTTCTCATTTTGGGACTTCAGCATCAAGAATTCGCGGCTCCGACGGCAGATCGATGAGCTTCAGACGGAAAAGCGGCGCCTTCTCGTCGCGCGCGAGGTTTCCCTTTCGCCAGGCGAGATCAAGAAGGCCGCCGAAAAAGCATCGCTCCTGACGACGGCCGATACCGCGGTCGTCGCGCAGACCATTTCAAAACCGAATTCTGCGGCGTCGGCGGCAGTGCAGCGAAAAGAAACGGCGGCGGCAAACACGGCATCGACCGTAGTCAGGACAACTTTCGTTCGTCCGGCGCTGGAGCCGAATGCTCCTGTTCAGATCGCAAAACGAACGAACGGCGAATCAGAACGGCGTAGGATCGTTTCGAACGCCGAATAAATACGTTTGATCCAAGGAACTCTTTTTGAACTGACCTCTTCTGAAAAAAAAATGAAAACGAACGCCAAGCGCCGGAAAAAGGCCGATTCCAGACAGATCGCATATTCCCGATTTATGTTCATCGTGGCGATCTTCGGTTTTTGGTTTCTCGGGATCGGAGCAAGGCTCGCATATCTTCAAGTGCATCAGGCTGATTGGCTGCGCGCAAAAGCGGTCGATCAGCGCCAGGACACGAAGAAGACGAAGCTGCTTCGCGGCACGATCTTTGACCGCGACGAACATCCGCTTGCGATGAGCATCAAGGTCTCGACGCTCTACGCTGACCCGACAGAGATAGACGACGCAGACGCTGCCGCGAAAGCGATCGCCAAGGTGCTGAAGCTTGATGCAAAGGCCGTTGCAAAGGACATTCGTGAAGGTCAGAAGACTAAGAAACGTTACGTTCCGATCGCGAAGAAGCTCGAAGAAGATCAGGTTCAGGCCGTAAACAAAGGCCTTTTCGACGCAGATGTTCGAAAGGCGGATGAGCCGAGGTACGCAGGGTTTCATTGGGTCGAAGACCAAAAGCGCACATATCCGTACCAGAATCTCGCGGCTCAGGTTATCGGCTTTAGCAATGTTGCGGACGAAGGCCAGGCTGGTATCGAGCAATCGCAGGACGAACTGCTTCACGGTGCGGTCATCAAGAAGCTCCAGGAGCGCGACCGCCTGGGCCGCGTCTATGACGAGACAGTATTCGAACGCGAACGTCCGGGCGATGTCGTTCTGACGATCTCGACCTCCCTGCAATACAAGGCCGAACGCGCGCTCGAGGCCGGCGTAAAAGCCGCCAACGCAAAGTCGGGAATGGCGGTCGTAATGGATCCGAAGACTGGCGAGATACTTGCCATGGCGAACTATCCGACGTTCGATCCGAACTCGATCCGCGACGCCGTTCCCGCAAATTTCAAGAACAACGTCGTCCAGTCCGCTTATTCGCCCGGTTCCGTCTTTAAGCTGATCACGTATGGTTCGGGCCTTGAGAAGAACCTTTTTAACCCGAACGATATGATCGACGCCGGCAACGGCACGATCGAAGTCGCGAATCACAAATTCCGTGATTCTCACCACGTCGGGTCTGTAACATATTCGGAAGCACTGGCGCACTCGAGCAATGTTTGCGCGATCAAGACGGGGCTGCGCGTCGGAAAAGAAGATTTCTATTCAACGCTCAAGAAAATGGGCTTTGGGTCGAAGACGGGAATTGACCTTCCGGCCGAGACCGGAGGCATCGTCCGCAGACCGGAAAAATGGAATGGCGATTCTCTCGCGTCGATGTCGATCGGCTATGAAATTGGAGTAACTGCGTTGCAAATGACAAGTGCTTTTGCGACGATAGCAAACGACGGAATTCGAGTTCAGCCGCACGTGATCAAGCAGATCCGGAAAGACGGCGTGGCTCCTGTAGGCCCGCAACTTGCTGAGAATACACGGGTTGTGGGCTTGGAGACAGCCCGAGAACTTCGACAGATGTTGGAGCAGGTCGTCTTGACCGGAACCGGCAGGCGAGCTCAGCTAGACGGCTACACGGCGGCGGGAAAGACGGGCACCGCGTGGAAGTTCAACGCGGAGACAAAGCGAGTCGATCCATCGAAATACATTTCGTCCTTCATCGGGATGGCTCCTGCGGACGACCCGCGAGTTGTCATCGCTGTCGTAATGGATGAGCCGAGAAACGGCGCACGCGACGGCGGCATGGTTTCGGCTCCGGTCTTTAAGAACATTGCCGAGCAGATCCTTCCCGAACTTGGAGTTCAAAGGAACGGAACTCCGGCGAAAGAGGTAACGTTGGCGGAGGTCGTGCCCGAAACGCCGATGGATGCGGCGCCGATGCCAAGCCCTGAAACGGAAGCTCCGAAGGCTCCCGCAACTGAAAGGCCAAGGAAGGTTGCTCCGGCCGTTAAAAAAGAGGTTCCTGACGATCGTACGGCCCGAAATGAGAAGAAGAAAACTGACGCGAGCAAAAAGAAGACTTGAAGCTAGGAAAACTAATTGAATCCATCAACGGAAAGGCACCCGAGGCTCGCCCGTCGTTGCCGGAATGTGAGGTTGATACATTTGTTATCGATTCGCGAGAGGTAAAGGCGGGCGACGTCTTTTTTGCGCTCTCACAGCCGGAATACAAGAACAACGGTTTTAACGGCGAGTTCGATGATGCCACTGCCTTTGCACGCACGGCACTTGCTGCCGGTGCGGTTGCCTGTGTGCTTCGGCGGGATCGTTTCGAAGAGCACGAAGCGGACCTCGCAGAGTTTCGCGATCGCCTGATCTTTGTCGAAGATTCGATCGTTGCCTTGCAGGCACTTGCGCATACTGTTTATCTCGAATGGGACAAACCCGTGGTCGCAGTTACGGGAAGTGCAGGGAAGACGACGGCGAAGGAGCTTACCGCCCACGTCCTTGCCGCGTCGGGACGGAAGGTACTCCGCAACATCAAAAATTTTAATAACGGGCTTGGCCATCCGCTCACGGTTCTAAGGCTCGCGAAAGAACCCGACCACGATGTTGCGGTGCTCGAAATGGGAATGTCCACGCCGCTCCACGAGATCGCAAGGCTTTGTAAGATCACGCCTCCGGACGTTGCGATCGAACTGAATGTCTTGCCGGTTCACCTCGAACATCTTGGTTCGATAGAGGCGATCGCCGCGGCGAAAGCCGAACTGGTCGAAGGAATGAAGCCGGATGGCACGGCCGTCTTAAATACAGACGATAAACGAGTTGCAGCGATGGCGTCTCTTTCGAAAGGCAAGGTCATAACCTACGGGATCGATAATGAGGCTTTCGTTCGAGCTTCGGAGATCGAGGTGAAAGGCTTTGGCGAAACGACATTCACGCTTTGCGTCGGCGATGAAACGGCACGCGTTACTTTCCCGCTGAACGGTCGCCACAACATCCTTAACGCACTTGCGGCGGCGGCGGCGGGACATTCGTTCGGGCTGCCCGCGGCGGAGATCGCGAAGTCGCTCTCGAATGTGGCGGCACCGCCTCAACGCGGCGAAATTCTGCGTTTCAAAAAGGGCTTTGTCGTTGTGAACGATTCGTACAACTCAAACCCCGACGCTCTGCTCTCGATGGTCTCGATGCTCTGTGATTCTGCGTCGAAGGGTGCACGAAAGATCGTCGTTGCGGGCGAAATGCTCGAGCTTGGGGCTGATGCTGCCGCAATACATCGACGTGTCGGCGGAGACATCGCAAAACGCGGGATCGACGTACTGATAGGCGTGAGAGGATTTGGGAGCGAACTTGTCGAGGGTGCGAAAGATGGCGGGATCGCGGACGCGACGTTTGCCGCGGATTCGGTCGAGGCGGGCAAGATGCTTTGCGGAATTATCCGCGAAGGCGATGTCGTCCTCGTAAAAGGTTCACGCGGTGTGCGCACCGAAAAGGTCATCGACGCGATCCTTGAGAACTTTGAGCTGGAGGGCAATAGTGCGGCCGCATCGTGACGGACCGGCTCGCTGATAGAAAATGCTCTTTCACCTGCTCTACCAATTCCTTTACAGGTCCTTCGGCTCCGCGCCGGATTCTCCGTATTTCTATAAGGTACTGAACGTTTTTCAATACGTGACTTTCAGAACCGCTTGGGCGACGATCACCGCGCTGTTGATCTCGCTCTTCTTAGGCAAGTACGTCATCCGAAAGCTTCGCGACCTGAATGTCGGGCAAGAGATCCGCGAGGAATTGTCCGAAGAGCACCAAGCGAAGAAGGGCACACCGACGATGGGCGGCGTGCTAATTATCGGAGCGGTCATCCTGTCGACCTTGCTTTGGGCAAAACTTGACGGCGTCTATCTATGGCTCGCGCTTGGGGCAACGACCGCATTTGCCGCGATCGGTTTTGCGGACGATTACATCAAGATCGTAAAAAAACGCAGTCTAGGGCTTACAGGCAAGCAGAAACTGCTAGGGCAGTTGATAACCGCTTTGGCCGTCTTCGGTGTTCTTTATTATTTTACGAGCTACTCGTGGAATCTGAGCATTCCCTTTATTAAGGAGACCGCTTCGCCGACCGGCATCAGTGTGATCCCTGCCGGGATCTACCTGATCTTTATGGTGTTCATCCTATTGGGGTCGTCGAACGCCGTGAATTTGACCGACGGGCTTGACGGCCTCGCGACGAGCGTAACTTTCATCGCAATGTCGGCGCTGACCGCGCTCACTTACGTTGGCAGCGACAAACGCTGGGCTGACTACCTAGACCTTACATTCAATCCGTCTTCGGGCGAATTGACCGTCTTTTGCGGTGCGATGGTCGGCGCGAGCCTCGGATTCTTATGGTTCAACTCGCCGCCGGCCGAGGTCTTTATGGGTGATGTCGGGAGCCTTGCGATCGGCGGCGCGCTCGGAACGGTCGCGATCCTGACAAAGCAGGAATTCCTGCTGCCGTTCATCGGCGGAGTGTTCATTCTCGAAGCTCTGTCGGTGATGCTGCAGGTCTCGTACTTTAAGTTTACGAAGCGAGGCACCGGCGTCGGAAAGCGTATCTTCCTGCAGGCGCCGCTGCACCATCATTTTCAGATGTCCGGTTGGAAGGAGCCGAAGATCGTCTTTCGCTTTGTTATCGCTGCGATTCTTTTCGCCCTCCTAAGCCTTTCGACGCTGAAGCTTAGGTAGGTAAGATAAATGGATGCGGGGTTTCGGCGGTGCGGATGATTTTACGTGCTCGTCCGCTCCTTATCTGTTTTCGCGTGATTCTCTCAAATGGAAATTTCAGGTAGAAAAGCTTTGGTTCTCGGTGCTGGGAAGTCCGGCATCGCGTCTGCGAAATTCCTTGCGGCGCGTGGAGCGACGGTCGCTCTTCATGACAAGAAGCCGGTCGAGTCCTGGTCTGAGGAAGCTCGCGGGTTAAAAGCCTCGCACAAGGTCGGGCTTATCGGCGGCGACCTTCCGGGTTGGCTGCTCGATCAGATCGATCTCGTCGTGATCTCGCCCGGCGTGCCGAAAACGACCTTGCCCGCTCGCTACGTCGATCGAAAGGACGGCGAAGTCATCGGCGAGGTCGAGCTTGCGTATCGTTTCCTAAAGGGACGGATCGTCGGCATTACGGGATCGAACGGCAAGACAACAACTACCGCTCTGATCGGCGAGATCCTAAAGGCCGCCGGTTTGCCGACGCAGGTCGGCGGCAACATCGGAACTCCGCTGCTCGATCTGTTCGAAAATTCGAGAGACGACGGATGGACAATCGTCGAACTTTCAAGTTTTCAGCTCGAGACGATCGTGGACTTTCGCTGCGATATCGCGCTTTGTCTGAATGTAACGCCGAATCACCTCGACAGATATGACTCCTTTCTCGACTACGCCGCCGCAAAGCATCGCATCTTTTTGAATCAGCGCGCCGAAGACACAGCGATATTGAATGCCGACAATTCTGTTACGAATGAATGGTCGAACGGCCTGCGGGCAAACGTCATAAAATTCAGCGTCTTGAAAGAGCTTGATAAGGGAGTTTTCTTGCGCGGCCGCGAGCTCCTGAGTTCGCTCAATGGCCGCGAAGTGATCTTGACGACGCGTGACGAGATCTTCCTTCGCGGGCTTCATAACGTCGAGAATGTGTTGGCTGCCTTCGCTGCCGCGATAACTTGCGGCGTCGATATTGCGACCATTCGCAAGGCCGTTGCTGACTTCAAGGGCGTCGAACATCGGATTGAATTCGTTGAAGAGATCGACGGCATTCGCTTTTATAACGACTCGAAAGCAACGTCGGTCGATGCCGCCGCAAAAGCGCTGAGCGCTCTTAGCGAAGAGGCCGGCAAGACGATCTTGATCCTCGGCGGGCGCGGCAAAAACGCTCCGTATGCTCCGCTTATCCCGTTGATCCGCCAATGCGTCCGTCGCGTGATCGTGCTCGGCGAAGACGCCGACAATATCGAATCTCAACTCGCAGGCGAGACCGAGATTCATCGTGTTGCAAGCCTCGAGGAAGCGGTCTCTGCAGGCTTTGCGGCGGCCGAAGCAAATGATTCCGTCTTGCTTGCTCCCGCCTGTGCGAGCTTTGATATGTTCAAGAGTTTTGAGGAACGCGGCAGAATTTTTAAGCAGGCGGTCCGTGGGCTGAAAGACGGGAGGCGATCGGCGAATTAAAGTGGCGGAAGAACGAAATACAGATTGGTTTATGTTCGTGCTAGCGGCGGGCCTCGCGCTTTTCGGCACGCTGATGGTGTATAGCGCGTCGGCGATGATCGCCTTTCGCGAAAGCCAGGAGACGAGCCAATTCGGATATTTCTACAAGCAGTTGACGTTCGCACTTATTGGTGTCGCGTTGATGTTCATCATCAGTCGTTTCGATTACCGGATCCTAAATAACCGCGGTGTCGTTTACGCGATCCTAGCGCTAACTTCGTTGATGCTGTTCGCCGTGTTCTTCTTTCCCGCCATCAACGGAGCAAAACGCTGGATCCGATTTGGGGGCTTTTCACTCCAACCGTCGGAGATCGCGAAACTTGCGCTGCCCGTCTTTCTCGCGTGGTTTCTAACAAAGAACGAGACTACCGTCGAAGACCTTAAGAAAACCGTCGTCCCATGCGTGCTCGGCCTTCTTCTGCTCGCGGGTTTAGTGATGGCCGAAAAGGATCTTGGGACAACGATGGTGCTTTGCGCCGTCTTTTCGGCAGTCTATTTCGCGGCCGGTGCGAAAATAATGCACATTGCGAGCGTCGCCGCCGCGATGGTGGTTGCCGGAGCCGCAGCGCTGATCTTTGCACCGTGGAGAGTAGCTCGCTTGATGGCATTCCTCGATCCCTTTAGATACTCGGACGATGCGGGTTATCAGGTCGTGCAGTCGCTATATGCGATCGGTTCGGGCGGCGTCTTCGGCGAAGGGTTTGCACAAGGGCAAGCAAAGCTTTTCTATTTGCCGTATCCTTATTCTGATTTCATTTTTTCCGTCGTCGGGGAAGAGTTGGGTTTGATCGGCACGCTGGCGGTCGTGCTGGCGTTCGCTCTACTTTTTTGGCGTGGAACGCGAGTCGCAATGCTCGCTCCTGACAGATTCGGTATGCTGCTTGGCATCGGACTGATAACGGGTTTGATCGTCCAGGCGCTTTTTAATATCAGCGTCGTGATCTCGATCCTTCCCGCGAAGGGAATTCCGCTGCCGTTCATTTCGTACGGCGGGTCGTCGGTCGTGGTTTCGCTGGTCGCGGTCGGGATCTTGTTGAGTATCTCGCGGTATGCAGGCGCACCGGAGGGAAATACATCGACCCGCCGAAAAACCTCAAGCCGTCGGAGGTAAATTTTATGCCGAGAGTCCTAATAGCTGCCGGCGGGACCGGCGGCCACATCTATCCGGGCATCGCCGTTGCAAAGGAACTTATGAGCCGCGACGAAACTTCGGAGGTTCTTTTCGTCGGAACGGCGAAGGGGTTGGAGACGCGCATCGTGCCGGAGAACGGCTTTCAACTCTCGGTGATAAAGAGCACGGGCCTGAAGAACGTCGGGTTAAAGGGCAAGATCCGCGGAATGTGGACCCTGCCGAAGAGTTTTCTTGAAGCGTGGAAGTTGATCCGGGATTATCGACCGAATGTCGTCATAGGTGCGGGTGGTTACGTGTCAGGTCCGGTTCTGCTTACGGCAGCGTTGATGGGACGGCGGACGCTTGTGATGGATTCGAACGCGCTGCCTGGATTTACAAATCGAAAGCTTGCAAAATTCGTCGATAAGGCGGCGTTGACGTTCGAAGAAGCGGTGCCGTTCTTCGGCAAGAAAGCCGTCGTAACGGGGAATCCCGTGCGCGGAGAATTTTTCGATATCGAGTTCGAGGAGCCGCGTTCGCCTCTGCGCCTTCTTGTGTTCGGCGGCTCGCAAGGTTCTCAGGCGATAAACCGCGCGGTAACTGCGGCGACCGAATTTCTGGACAAAGCGGCGGTCTCGATCGTGCATCAGACCGGTGAATCGGATCAGGAGAACGTTTCATCCGAGTACGAAACGGCGGGTTGGGAAGTCGAAGTTAGGCCGTATATCACGAATATTGTCGATTCATTTCGCGAGACCGACCTGATAATTTGCCGTGCGGGCGCAACGACGTGCGCTGAAGTTGCAGCGGCGGGAAAGCCCGCAATAATGATCCCTTTGCCGACTGCGGCAGACGATCATCAGCGGAAGAATGCCGAAGCTCTGGTTCGCGCGGGAGCTGCGGAAATGATCCTGCAAAGCGAATTGACAGGGAAGACACTTGCAGACAAGATCGACGAATTCATTGCCGACCGCACACGGCTCGTTGAAATGTCGCGTTCGGCAAGAAAACTCGCGCGGCCGGATGCGGCAGCGGCAACCGTTGATATAATCGAAGAGTTAGCAAAGAAATAAACAGATATTTTTTTCAAGATAGTTTTAATGTTCAGACACGTAAGAAAAATCCATTTTGTCGGTATCGGCGGCATCGGAATGAGCGGTATCGCCGAGGTATTGTTGAGCTTGGGCTTCTCCGTCTCGGGTTCGGATCTTCGATGCGGGCAGAATACGGAAAGATTGCTCGATCTATTCGACCTGAAGTTCTTCGAAGGACACGCGGCTGAGAATATTGGCGATGCTCAAGTCGTTGTTTACTCATCGGCGGTAAAAGACGATAATCCCGAGATCGTCGCGGCAAAAGAGCGTGGAATTCCCGTGATACCGCGTGCCGAAATGCTCGCAGAATTGATGGTGCTAAAGCAGTATGCCGTTGCGGTTTCGGGTACGCACGGGAAGACGAGCACGACATCGATGGTCGCAACGATCCTTGGGCACGCGGGCATCGACCCGACGGCGGTTGTCGGCGGAATTGTAGAACAACTTGGTTCGAACGCAAGCTTAGGTACGTCCGAATGGTTCGTCACCGAAGCAGACGAGAGCGACCGCTCTTTCCTGATGCTCTATCCGACGATCGCCGTCGTTACGAATATCGACAAAGAGCATATGGAATCGTACAAAGGGATGGACGATGTCGTCCAATGCTTTACCGACTTTGTGAATAAGGTTCCGTTCTTCGGAGCCGCGATCATCTGCCTTGACGACCCGAACGTCCAGCTCATCATCCCGCACATTAAGCGTCGCCGCGTTACATACGGAATGACGGCTCAGGCCGATGTTTCGGGCCATGAAATACGTTACGACAGCGAGTTCGGCTCTAGATTCAAGGTGTGGCGGGGCGACACTGTCCTCGGCGAAATACATCTGCCCGTGCCGGGCAAACACAATGTTTATAACGCTCTTGCCGCGACCGCCGTCGCCCTCGAAATGGATATAGCCTTCGAGACTATCGTCGAAGCATTTGCGACGTTCAAGAACGCCAACAGACGATTCCAGTTCAAGGGCGAAGGCAATGGCATCACCGTCGTTGATGATTACGGCCATCATCCGACGGAGATCCTTGCAACCCTTGGCGCCGCAAAGAATGCCGCCGCAGGACGGCGCACTGTGGTGATCTTTCAGCCGCATAGATATTCGCGCACGAGCGAACTGATGGACGATTTCGTCGTTGCGTTCAATAATGCAGACGTCCTTTACGTGCTCGATATTTACGCCGCGAGCGAGACGCCGATCGAAGGCATCACAGCGGAAGTGTTAACGGAAAATATAAAGCGTTTCGGGCATAAAAATGTAACGTATATCGGAGACATTGATAAGGCAGCCGACCGCGTCGTCCCGGAACTTGTGGCCGGCGATCTCGTAATTACGCTAGGCGCCGGAACCGTTACTCGCCTCTCGGACGAGATCGTTGATAGAATAAAGCCGAAAGACAATGGCGAAGCGTAAGAGGACTCTCAAAAGCAACCGGACCAAGAAGAAAGCAAGGCGGTCTAACATCGACCCGGCCGCCGGCGAGCGTCTCGGCAAGGCCATTATCGGTATCGTCGTTGCGGGCTTGCTGCTTGCAGGGATCGGCTTTGTCGCTCTCGGCGCGTACCGCTCTGCGGTGAATTCCTCATTTTTTGACCTCAAGGCAGTGAATGTTGTCGGGACCGATCGCTCATCCGCAGATGATATTAAGAAGATCGTTCTCGTAAGTTCGGAAAAGACCGGCGTTTGGGAGAGCGATATCGCCGGTATTCGGCAGAAGATCGAGACGCTTCCGTTCGTAAAAACCGCGTCGGTCTCGGTGGCTCTTCCTTCCGGGATCCGTGTCGAAGTTGTCGAACGCGTGCCTGTTGCGATCGTTCGGCTCGAAAATGGCGATCAGTTGGTCGATGACACGGGAATGTTCCTCGCTCCGGTAACGAAGGCCGAACCCGAGCTGCCGTTCGCGATGCGCGGTTGGGACAGGTCGAAGTCTGCGAACGCACTCGATGACAACCTTGCTCGGCTGAAGCTATATCGGAAGATGGTCGAAGATTGGAAAGATTTTGGCCTTGCGACACGCGTAAAGGAAGTGAACCTAGCCAATCTTCGCGAGCCGAACGCCGTGATCGAAGACAGCGGCCGTCCGATCAACGTGTTTCTTGCTAAAGATAATCTTGCAAATGGCCTGAAGGCGGCGCTCGAAGCTGTTGCCGGCAAAGGCGAAAAGGTCCAAGCCGTAAATGCGGCCGGTATCTATCCGATACTTGAATACTTAAACAATTAGTTTATACTGTCTAGCGTAAACCTCTGATGAATAATGACATACACGCAATTGGTCTCGATGTCGGCACTAGCCGCGTGCGTTGCATAGTCGCGGAACCGGCGAACGACGGGAAACTGAATATCGTCGGCGTCGGCGAGGCGGAATCGCGTGGAATGCGGCGCGGGATCGTAACATCGACCGAGGCTGTTGCCGACGCCATTCGGAAAGCGGTCGGCGAGGCCGAACGTGTGAGCGGACTTGAGATCGAGTCGGCGACCGTCAACTTTTCAGGTGAGCATTTTCAAGGCGAGAATAAGGCGGGAGTCGTCGCCGTCGCCGGAGCGAATAAAGAAATATCAGAGGACGATATCGAGCGCGCGATCGACTCCGCGAGTGCGATGCCGCTGCAGCCGGGTTGGGAGATCGTCGATCGGCTTCCGCAGGAATTTATCATCGACGGCCAGGACGGCATCATCGAGCCGATCGGTATGACAGGCTCACGGCTTGAGGCACGCGTCCACGTCGTAACAAGCCCGAGCGCGGGGAAGCAAAATCTTGCAAAGGCAGTCGAACGAGCAGGACTCGACATCGAGCAGAGCGTCCTCGAACCGCTCGCCGCCAGCGAAAGTGCGATAACCGACGACGATCGCGAATACGGCTGCGCGGTCGTGAATTTCGGCGCAGAACTCACGAACCTTACGATCTATACTCGCGGTGCCGTCCAGCACATGGCGGTCTTTCCGTTCGGCAGCACGCATTTTACAAAGGACATTGCGGTCGGTTTGCGTGTTTCGATCCCGCAGGCGAATCAGATCAAGCATGATTTCGGCTGCGTTGCCGGGTTCTTGCTCGACGACGATGAGCGTCAGGAAATGATCGAGATCATGCCCGTCGGACGCAGCGAAAAGCGCGGCCTCTCAAAAGAGATCCTTGCCGACATAATGCAGCCGCGTGCCGTCGAATTGCTCCAGCACATCGCGCGTGAAACGCGAAAAGTTCCGCTTCAGATATCAAGCGGCGTTGTCCTTACGGGCGGCGGGTCGATGGTTCGCGGACTTTGCGAGATCGCTGAACAGGTTTTTGACGCTCCGACGCGGCTCGGTTTTCCGGAAAAACATCTCTTTGGCGGCCTTATCGAACAGGTCCAAACTCCCGCGTGGGCAGTCGCCTGCGGTCTTGCCGGCTTCTCTTACCGTTCGGCTCTTCGCGACGAGAACTCCCACGGACGCGGAACTGTACGCCGCGTTGCCGATTGGTTCGACGGATTAAGAAAAAAAATTAAATAAATGCTAAACTTCGATTGGCTTTTTATCACCAATCGTTGTATGCTCTTTAGCCGTCAGCACTACA
>DAORTR010000034.1:14298-22452 GCA_035432765.1 Pyrinomonadaceae bacterium | reverse complement strand
ACAGATATTTCAAACGCGATGTATTCGGTTCGTCGTCAAGATTCAAGAGCATTATAACGAAGACGACGAGGACCATTATCGCTCCGGCATAGACCAGGATCTGCACGATCGCGATGAACGGTGCCGCAAGCGTCAAATATATGCACGCAAGAGCGATGAACACTCCGACAAGAGAGATCGCGCTATACAGCGGATTCTTGTGATAGACCAACGAGATCGCGCACATTATCGCAAAGCCCGCGAAAAGAAAAAATAATGCAGTTGAGACCATATCAATCAATGGCATTCCAGCCGCCTAAAAGCAAAAGCGGCAAAATACCGTTCATCTATTCAAGAAGAACACAACAATGATCGTCCCGATCAAATTCAAAAGGCCGAGCGGCAGCAGGAACTTCCATCCGAAATTCATTAGCTGATCGAAACGAAAACGCGGCAGCGTTCCGCGAACCCAGATATAAAGGAACAGGAAGAAACAAACCTTCGCGACGAACGCTCCAATGCTTATGAGTGCGTATGGAACCGAGCCAACGTCAAAAAGATGACTCAGGCCTGGGACATACCAGCCGCCAAGAAAAAGCACCGTTGCCATCATCGAGACCGTGAACATATTCACGTACTCTGCCATGAAAAAGAGCGCGAATTTAAGGGCTGAATACTCCGTGTGAAAACCGGCGACGAGTTCCGTTTCCGCTTCCGGCAGATCGAAAGGTACGCGGTTCGTTTCGGCAAAAGCGGAGATCAAAAAGACGACGAACCCGATGAACTGCGGAATGATGTACCACCTGAACGGCGAGTTCATCTGGGACTGAATAATAACGGTAAGATCGAGCGAACCGGCAAGCATCACAACGCCGATCACGGATGCTCCCATTGCAAGTTCGTACGAGATCATTTGAGCCGACGAACGCAGTCCGCCCATCAGAGAATACTTGCTGTTCGACGACCAGCCCGCGAGCATAATGCCGTAAACGCCGACCGACGTGATAGCGAGGACAAAAAGCACTCCGATGTCGATTCGCGCGATCACAAGGCGCAGGGCGTGTACGCCTTCGGCAAGGCCGTACGGCAGAAAGCTCCAGTCGATCGTCGTGATCGTCGGCCCGAACGGATAAACGGCGATCGGGATCAATGCGCACGTAAGAGCGATCATCGGCGCGAGATAGTAGATGAACTTCGACGATTCGTTCGGAACGATATCTTCCTTAAAGATAAACTTTAGAAGATCGGCGAACGGCTGAAGGACGCCCCAGGGCCCGACGCGGTTCGGGCCGATACGGCCCTGGATCCAGCCGAGGATCTTTCGTTCGCCGAGCACCGTGTACGCCACGATCATCAGCACGCCTTGGAACGCAAGAAGTACGCCGATCAAGACGACGATGTACGGAAATAGCAGTTTTAGAGTCTCTTCCATTTTCCCTTAATTTTTCGGAATGCTCCTATCGCTTGCGCTTACGCCGGCCGCCTCTGCGATACCTTCTTCTTTAGGCGAACCGTCCAAATTGAATTGGACAAGCGGCGCGACCATCAGATTCGGCGGCTTCGGATTGCCATGGTTAAGAAGGTGGAATTGCGGCGTCTTTGACGTCATCGTAGTAAGCCTGTGCAGTTTGTGTCCAATGCGCGGCGTTTCGGTGATCTTCTCGCCCGGCTGCATCGCATTGACGACATTGCGTAAACCTTCGAGGTCAACGGGATCCGCATTCGTCGGGTATTTCGCCTGGATAGGCGCACGTTCATCGCGGATAACCGGATAACTCAGCCCTTCATAAACGGCGACCGACTTAGCAAGCTGCCTGAAGATCGCAGACGATGCGCGATCCGGCAAAATTTCCGCACCCATTTCGCGTGCGATCTGAGCGGTGATCAACCAGTCTGCGCGAGCTTGATCGACGGGTTCGATCGCCTTTCTGACACGCTGCGGGTTGCCGGCGTTATTCGTGAACGTGCCGTCAACTTCGGCAAAACTTGCTGCAGGAAGTACAACATCGGCCATCTCGGCTGTCTCGGTCAAGAAAATCTCTTGGACGACAACAAAACCGACGCCATCGAGTGCCTTTGCGTCCTGCAAACTTCCCGCGATAAGAGCGGCCTTCGCCCCTTTGAGAGCATCGGCGACCGACTTTCTTTGCGAAAGAATGTCGTTCGCGCCGACAGAGTTGTTATAGCGAGCGAGCGGATGAAGCAAAACGCGACGCCCTTCGCCCGAAAGTTTTGCGGCACCCGCAGCGAGCGCTCTTTGAGCCTCTGCCGAGATACCTTCGCCGAACATCAGAACAACATCGCCCGCCGCGGACGAGATCGCCTCGATCGCACGCCGAACCTCGCTCGGATCGACCGCCATTTTCTGCGCGGCCGCGTCGATCGAACCGTTATCGAGCAACGCGAGCGCGAATGCATCCGCAGTACCGGGCGCAGTATGAATAAAGTGCGTCGCACGGCGCGAAAGGTTGATCGGCGTGTCGTTCACGCAGATGAACGCCGCGCCGTCGTTCCGAACAGCCTGGCGAACTTGCTTGGCAGTGAATGTCTGTTCTTCTTCCGGTTCGCCGCCGATCAGCACGATCGCACGCGCCTTTCGGATCTCCGCGTGCGTTGCAAGCTCGACGCTCAAATTCTCAAAGATCGGCCGCAGATCGAACGGATCGCTGACCGCAACTCGCGCCGACTTAACAGCAGCCGAAAACTCCTTCAACGCAAAGATCGATTCATTCGTAAGCCTCGGGCTTGCGATGACCGCCGCGTCCGAGCCGGCTTCACCCAGCTTTTCAGCGGCGAATTTGATCGCTTCATCCCAAGTTGCAGGAATGAACTTTCCGCCCTTGGCGTACCGGATAAGCGGAGTCTTGATTCGATCTTCATGGTTGATGAATCCGTGCGCATAACGCGCCTTTACGTCGAGGAATTCACCGTTCAAACCATCGACGTATCGATCACGCGCAACGACGCGATGGACCAAGCCTCCGCGGGCGCCGATCGAGATCTGCATTCCATCGGAGCTATAAGCATCGGTCGAAATGATCTGTTCAAGCTCCCACGGACGCGTCTCGTGTCGATACACGGCGTCAAGCAATGTTCCGGTCGGGCAGACCTCGACACAGTTGCCGCATTGCGAGCAATTCAGCCAACCGCCGTATGTTCCGATGACGGTCTGTACGCCGCGATTCGCCGCCTCGATCGCGTCCTCGCCCATCCATTCGTCGCAAACGCGTGTGCAGCGTTTGCAGAGGATGCATCGCTGCGGATCGTTCGCGATCACGGGAGAAAGGAACTTCTCGGGCGCGACGTTCTTGTTCTCGAAGAAGCGTTCTTCCACGTCACCCCAATCGAAGATGACCTCTTGCAGTTCACACTCTCCGCCGCGGTCGCACTGCGGGCAATCGAGCGGGTGATTCGCAAGCAGAAATTCGCCCATCGCCCGTTGAGCCTTCTCGACCTCTTCGCTGACGGTCGTTACGACCATGCCGTCCGTGCAGTTGATCGTGCAGGAGGTTTGGAGTTTCGGCATCTTCTCGATCCGTACCAAACACATTCGGCACGAGGACTGCAATGCAAGGTCCTTGTAATAGCAAAATGAAGGTATCCCGACGCCGTTATCGCGGCATACGTCTATTAGGCGCGCACCTTTTTCGGTGTCAACTTCCTGCCCGTTTATTGTTATTTTTATCGGTTCTGCCATTAAACTTTTCGCGAATACCGTGTCTCGGTCGCAATTGCCTCTTCGCCCGCGGGCGAAATATTGAATGCCGTGATAACGATATTGTCGTTGTCCGTTTGCTCGATCTCAGTACGCCAGCCCCAACGCGGGTTGCCTTCGCCTGCGAAATAGCTGCCGAGCGCCTTAAAACGATCGCCCGGTTCGCCCTCAGAAAACAATATCCCCGTGGACATATGAAAACTGTCTATCCACGCCGCTTGAAATTTCTGCGTCAAAAGATCGAAGCCGTAGATCGCAATACCCTCGAACGGTTTGCCGTCGAGGCTGCCCGAATATTCGTGCAAGATGAACCGCCCGTCGAGGATCGGGCGTATCGTGCCCGACATCGGCGATTCATCCGCAACGACGCCAGGCTCGAACCACGTCTTTGTCATACCCGACCAATTGCCCGCTAGGGCTCTTAGACGGGAATGCGGTCCGCTCTCTTTTGACTCGGCAAATTTCACTTATTCTTTAGCCTTTGTCTTTTTCGCCGGTTTTGTTTCCCCGGCAGGCGGCGGAATTACCACGCCCTTGTGCTTTGGCCTCGATTTTCCGAAACTTCCGGCAAAGATCTTGCCGCGTCGTGTCCTTTTATCTCCCTTTCCCATTTATGTTCTCTCCTTTAAGTCTGTCGTATTAATAATTTGATCAGATATTCCTGTATCTCTGAATTCGCAGCGAGGCTATTGTGGCCTTCGCAAAAAAATTTGGTCGAAGCCGGCGCGATGCTCAATTCGCCGCGTCCCATAAAAGAGTATGTCGAGACGATGCCGTCGCCCGGCGAGTAAATTGCCGCTCTTAACGCATTCGCTTCGGCGGAGTTTCCGTCCTTCTTTTTACGGTCCGGCGCCGCAAACCGCGTTATCCACTCGCCGTTCTTCGCGCTTCGTTGAAGCGCGGCACCGTTGACCGTCTCTTTACACTCGGAACCGACGAGCGCAAATTCGACGCTCGGCTTTGTGTTCGACACGGCGCTCAGGGCTTCGTGAAAAAGTTTTGCACGCTCGAGCATCTTCGCGAAGAAGATCGGCGCCGCCTTGCGTTCCGCCGATGTGAACGTCTTATCGAATTTCGGGTCTTCGATCGGATCCCATCCGTACTTCGCCCACACTTTCGGATCGTAAAGATCAACGCTGATCTGTTTCATATCCGCGTCCATTAACCTAAATGTCCCTGGAGCAGGCAGCAGTTCATACGCGGCCGGCATCGTAAAAACATCAAAACGCGAGATATTACGAACGAACGGTAAGTTGATCGCGACCGGGCCGAACGTCTCTCCGTTGATGAATCCCTCAAGCGTCAGCGGCGAACCTTCGTTCGGCGTGCCGAGTAGGACGATCTTTCCAAAAAGCTTGTCGCCCGCCCACGTCGGTACGGCCTTTCGCCCGGCAGGCGGAAGATCGGCACTGCCGTACATTGCGGCATATCTGGCGATAAGACCGCCCATCGAGTGGGCGATTATATCGAACTTCAGCTCGGGCTTGGCGAGCTTTTTTTTGACGCTCTCAACACGATCGACAAGAAGCTGCGCGTTTTGGACGTTGTCGAGTCGCCAGTCGTACGGAAATACAAAAACTGACGATCTGTCCGCATTCGGACCGGGAGCCTTCCAAGTCTCTTCGTGGTATCCCTGTTTTACCAACGCGTCGATCAAACCCTGATAGACATCCACCCGCGGCAGGAGGCCGAGTTTGACCGACCGCAGAATATCGCCGGCGACAAGGCCGTCGCGTGACTTTAACGGGTCCGTGATGATCGGCAGGCGAATATCGTCAACTTTTGATCTTGCAATGCTCAGCCAAACTGTCTCGCCCGTCGTGTCGTTGATGAGTTCGGAGCCCGTGATACCGGGGATGATGATGACCGGGTTCCGATCTTGCGCGAGCGCGAAAGTGCCTGCCGCCGAAAGGATCAGCAGAAGCACCGCAAACCGTGCAAATTTATCGTAAAAGAACCGCATCGTTTCCCGCCCTTAGGCGTTTACCGTTAGCTCCTTGTCCTCAGGGCGTTCCACTCTCTTCCAAAGCCACTTCTTAAAATCTTCAGGAAATCGCTGGATCGCCGACTGGATCGGCCACGCGGCGGCGTCCGCAAGCGGACAATGCGAGCGTCCTTCCATATTGTCGCAAAGATCGAGCAGTACCTGCGCATCCTCGGGACGCCCGCCACCGGCTGCGATACGGTTGAAGATCTTGAGCAGCCAATCCGTTCCTTCGCGGCACGGCGTGCACCAGCCGCAGGATTCGTGCTTGTAGAACTCGGTGAGGTTTCGCGTCGATTCAACGACATCGACGGTCTCATCCATCACCATGAACCCGCCCGAGCCGACCATTGACCCGGCCGCGACGAGGCCTTCATAGTCGAGGGTTACGTTCTTGCCGAGGATCTGGCTCGTATTCATAATGTAAACGGACGAACCGCCTGGAATTACGGCCTTCAGCTTCTTGTCATTGCGAAGCATCCCGCCGCAGTCCTCCATAATGAACTTCTCCATATCGGCGTATCCAAGCGGAAGCTCATAAACGCCGGGTTTCTTTACGTGGCCGCTGACGGACCAGAGCTTTGTGCCGCCGGACTTTGCGGTTCCGAGATCGCGCCAAGTTTCGGCGCCGAGTTCAATGATCTCAGGCACAGCCGTTAGAGTTTCGACGTTGTTAACAACTGTCGGGCACGCATATAGACCTTCGAGCGCCGGGAAAGGCGGCTTCATTCTCGGATGGCCGCGAAAACCCTCGAGCGAACTCAGAAGCGATGTTTCTTCGCCGCAGATATACGCACCGGCTCCCGTGTGCGTAAAGATATCCATATCAAAGCCCGAACCAAGGATATTCCGCCCCAAAAGGCCTGCATCGCGTGCTTCGGCGAGCGCAATATCCATTATGTCCATCAGATACCGGTACTCGCCGCGATAGTATATATAACCGGTCGCCGCGCCGAGCGCACGACCGGCGATGATCATCCCTTCGATCAATGCGTGCGGATCGCGTTCGAGCAGATAACGATCTTTGAACGTTCCGGGCTCGGATTCGTCCGCGTTGCAAACGATGTATTTCGGCTTCGGCGAATCCTTCGGCACGAACGACCACTTCATACCGGTCGGGAATCCCGCACCGCCGCGGCCGCGCAGAGCAGACGTCTTGACCGCCTCGATAATATCCGCCGGAGCCATTCCGAGAGCCTTTTTAAGGCTCGTGTAGCCGCCCATATCGCGATACACCTTCAGCGTGTGCCCGTCCTTTGCAAGCACCTGCCTCAACTGTAGCGGCTCACAGCCTATTGCTTTGATCTCCATATATCTTCGTCCGCGTTAGCGGCACATAGCCACGTCCTTTAGGGCGTGGTTATGGTTTCGGGATTCGATTCTCAGCCCGATCTATCGGGCTCGTAGTTAACAGCTTAAGCCGAACAATTAATGACGTTAGAACGCCCTTTCGTAGTCCTCCACAAAAATGATCGCCAAACGAATCTTGTCCAATGCCTCCTCTTCCGTATCACCCTGCGACCAGCAGCCCGGCAATGCAGAACACGATACGCTGTAACCCTCATCCGTGTGCTGTAATGCGACTTTGTAATACATTGCTATTTACACTCTGCTAATATCCTATCCATCTTGTCGAGCGTCAGACCCCCGTGTCAGTAGCCCGCACGTGTCAGTAGCCCGCACGTGTCAGTAGCCCGCACGTGTCAGTAGCCCGCACGTTAGTAAGGGCTCAGCTCAACACACCACTCAAAACTATTACCGACATAACGTGTCAGTAGCCCGCACGTTAGTAAGGGCTCAGCTCAACACACCACTCAAAACTATTACCGACATAACGTGTCAGTAGCCCGCACGTTAGTAAGGGCTTAGCTCAACACACCGCTCAACACTATTACCGACTTACCGTGTCAGTAAGGCTCAACCCAGCTTCCACTCAAGCCTATTCAAACTTCGGCAGCTCACCGCCCTGCCCGTTTACCACATAGTCAACCGCCGCTAAAATGTGCTCATCCGTCCACAAATACCTTGTGCTGCCGTGGCGACTCCATGCCCGTCCACTGAGTGCAAGTAATCCGGCATCTCGCAAAGCCCGAGTTGAATACGCCTTAAAACTATCCATCATCCTTTCCGGCTTTCCCGAATTGCCCGTTGTCGCGTGAACGTGATTAGTCCTCACATTGAGCGCAAACAACGCGTAGCCACGGTTAGAGCAAACTTCACGGACCGCCTTCTCAACGACCGCCCGCTCTTGCTCACCTAAAACAAAAACTTCGTCCTTCATCTGGTCGAGCTTTCTGCTGACCTTTTCAGCGTCGGGTTCGATCTTCGGCGCTCGGTAGCGGTTATGCCAACGCCTGTCAACAGATCCGCGTTCGTCCCCATGAAGCCAAGTGCCGTAGCAGCGAAATGTTATCAAATATCCCTTCGCGGTTGACCGATCCTGAAACTCTATATAATCGCGTTTGGGCATCTTCTG
>DAORTR010000034.1:0-14198 GCA_035432765.1 Pyrinomonadaceae bacterium | reverse complement strand
CGTCGTCTCTCGATCGCGTTGAGCCCTTACTAACGTGCGGGCTACTGACACGTGCGTTCCTGAAACTCCTAGCCTCGTTTGGGCATCTTCTGCGTCGTCTCTCGATCGCGTTGAGCCCTTACTAACGTGCGGGCTACTGACACGTGCTCATCTACTCGCATTCATTCAATATCTTATCCACCTTGTCGAGCGTCAGATCCTCGTGGTAATCGAAACCGATCTGCATCATTGGTGCGGTGCCGCAGCTGCCTAAACATTCAACGAGCGAGACGGTGAATTTGCCGTCAGGCGTCGTTTCGCCGGGGTGAATGCCGAGTTTCGAGCAGATATGTTCGGTGATGTCCGGTTCGCCCATTATCTTGCACGACAAGGTCTTGCATATCTGTATGTGGTGGCGGCCGACGCGATGCATATTGAACATCGTATAGAAGGTTGCCGTCTCCCAAACATCCGTCACCTCAAGATTCAAAAATTTCGCAAGGAAATTCACGCCGGGATTGTCGATATATCCGCGTTCTCTCTGTATGACAAAAAGAAGCGGGATCAATGCCGAACGGCTCCTGTCGGGCGGATATTTCTCAAGGTGCGAACGGATCTCGTCCATCACCTCGGGCGAGAACTCCGCGACCTCGTCCGTTACGACTACCTGGTCCGTATAACTTGCGGGTGTTGCTGATGCCATAACTTCTCAAATGCTGAACTGTTAATGGTGAATGGTATAAGGTCTCGTACTAAAAATGCTTTCGCTCAGTTCATTCACCATTCACTATTCACCCATCGCCATTACTAACGGTCAATTTCTCCGAGGACAATATCCAAGCTTCCGATGACGGCAACGACGTCGGCGACCATTTCGCCCTTGACCATTTCGGGCAAAGCGGAAAGGTTCACGAAACTAGGCCCGCGGAAATGCACGCGTTCGGGCTTCGGGCCGCCATTGGACTTCATATAGACGCCGAGTTCGCCCTTTGACGCCTCGATCGGCATATAGACCTCGCCCGCGGGTACGTTAAAGCCTTCGGCAACGATCAGGAAGTGGTGGATGAGCGAATCCATATGCTTGCGCATATCGTCTCGGTCAGGCAGCACGATCTTCGGAGCGTTCGCTTTGATCGGGCCGGGCTTTAGGCGTTCGAGCGCCTGACGCACGATCTTTGCAGACTCGTAACATTCGCGTATGCGGACCATATATCTCGCCCAAACATCGCAATCGTGTTCGACCGGCACTTCGAAATCGTAAGTTTCGTAGCCCGTGTACGGGTTATCGCGCCTCAAGTCAAGGTCAACGCCGCTGCCGCGAAGGCACGGCCCCGTCAATCCCCAGCTTATTGCGTCTTCGCGGGAGATAATACCGATCCCTTTCGTACGGCTGTGCCAGATAGTGTTTCCGGTAAGAAGCGTGTCGAAGGTGTCCATCGCTTCCGGAAAATCATCAAGGAACTGCTTACAACGCTCGGTAAAACCTGCCGGAAGATCCATCATCAGGCCGCCGATGCGAAAATAGCTCGGCGTCATACGCCCGCCGGACGCTGCTTCGATAAGGTTCAGTATCTTTTCACGCTGTCGGAAGCAGAAGAAGAACGGCGACATCGCTCCGAGGTCAAGGCCGTGCGTGCCGAGCCAGACCATATGCGAAGCGATCCGCTGAAGTTCGCAAAAAAGCACACGAATCACCTGCGCTCGTTCCGGTATCTCAAGATCGAGAAGCTTTTCGGCGGCCATCACATACGCGAGATTATTGCCAAGCGGATTAAGATAATCCATTCGGTCTGTGATGACGATGCCCTGTTGATACTTCTTGTATTCAAAGAGCTTCTCCATCCCGGTGTGCAAATAGCCGATATCCGGGACCGCCTTGAGGACAAGTTCGCCATCCAGACGAAGATCGAGCCTTAGCACGCCATGAGTGGACGGATGCTGCGGCCCCATCGAAAGGGTCATCTCGGATTCGAGAGCGTTGTCCAGCACGTTGGCTGCTGTCGGGGAATTTTCTACGACGGTATCCATCATCAATTCAAGCTATAAGGTTCGTATCCGCGAAGCGGATAATCTTTCCGCAGAGCGAATCCATCAAAGTCCGACGGCAGCAAGATCCTGCGCAGGTCGGGATGTCCATCAAAAATGATCCCGAAAAAGTCGAAAGTCTCGCGTTCGTGCCAATTTGCGGTCTTCCACAGCGAAGTGACCGTTGCGACCTGCGGATCGTCTTCGGAAAGCAGCACTTTCACGCGAAGGCGTTGGTGGTGCGTTGTCGAAAAAAGGTGGTAGTTGACCGCGAACCTCGACTCCTCTTCGGGCCCGAGATCGCCTCCGCAAAGGTCAGCGAGCATATCGAACTGATGCTCATCGCGCAAGAAAGCGCACGCGTCCACGATGTGCTCCTTCGGGACGACGACCGTCACCTCTCCATGCGCATCGGTGACGTCGGTCACCCAAGCCGCGTTCTTCTCTTTCATTTCCTCAACGAAAATATGAAGCCGTTCTGTCATAGATCACTTCCAGGCACAAATGCGTGCTCGGTCATTTTGCCAACAGGCGCCGTTACGCGTCATTTCTCCGAGCGGATCGTGGGCGTGGGTCGCGTCCCTCGCACCGTTCCAGTAGCCCAACGCGGTGCCCGGACTGACCAGCACCTGAGCAAAATACGCGCCCTTCTTTCGAAGCTCGGTTATCTGGAACGAACCGGTGCCGTCGCTATACATATCGATGTCACACTTGCCCGAAATGTACTTCTTGCCGTCGATAACGAGAAGGCAGCGGCCGGGCTTTGCGTAAACGGTGCTGCCGGCGTAAAGTCCGACCGCGCTAAGAATGACAAAGAACAAGATCGCTCTCTTCATTTTTAAGTCTCCTAGTTCGACCTTCGGCGTTCGTGACGCGACGGTACTGAATAAGGCCGCGACGCTTCGCCCTTGCGGACCTCGTCCTGCATTTCGCGTTCGAGCGCAGTATCTTCCGTAACCGGCAGTGTGCCGGGGACGATGGACTTTCTTGATTCCGGCTCGAAGGCGTCGCGGCGATCCTTGACAGACTCTTTCATTATCTTGTCTTGGAGCATCGTGATCGCATGCACAAGCATTTCAGGCCGCGGCGGGCATCCCGGCACATATACATCGACAGGGACTACCTTATCGACGCCCTGGACGATAGCGTAATTATCAAAGACGCCGCCTGACGTCGCACATGCTCCCATCGAAATGACCCATTTCGGCTCGGGCATCTGGTCGTAGATCCTCCGCAGGACGGGCGCCATCTTTCGCGAAACACGGCCGGAGACGATCATCACGTCAGCCTGCCTCGGACTTGCGCGAAAAGTTTCCGCACCGAAGCGGGAAAGGTCGTTACGCGCCGAAACGGTATTCATCATCTCGATCGCGCAGCATGCCAGGCCGAATGTTGCCGGCCAAAGGCTCGATTTCCGAGCCCAGTTGACCACGGCGTCGAGCTTTACAGTTACGACGTCCGGCAGCGAATCAAATAGTGTATTTTCAAGCCCCATAAAAAAGATCAGGCGGCAATTTTTACCGGTGCAGACTTAGCTGTTTCCCTTCGCTCCCGAGCCATTCGCTTTGCTTCCTCTCGTGCCTCGACCCGCGACTGGACGCCCCATTCGAAGACGCCTTTCTTCCAGACGTAGATATATCCGGCGATCAGGGTCGCAATAAAGACCAGTATCTCGACGAGCGCCACTACGCCGAAGATCGCCGGCTCTCGCAGAAGGCTCTTAAAGGCGACGGCGAACGGCACGATGAACAGAACTTCGATATCGAACAGAAGGAAAATGACCGCGACCGTGTAGAACTTAATGGAAAACCGTTCGCGGGCAGTGCCGACGGGGTCTTTACCGCATTCATACGGGCTAAGCTTTACAGAAGTACGCTTTCGCGGCCCGATCAACTGCGTTACCAGCAACTGGCTGACGCCAAAACCGGCCGCCACGAGAAACATTATTCCCAGCGGAACATAGTCGAAAAAACTGAATTCGGACATAAATGATCCTTCCGACCTATTTAGCCCAAGTTCGAGCAAGACGCTGTAAGAGAAAAGCGCGTTTTAGATGCGGGAAAATTGGGCGTTACAGCACCCTTAAATCGTAAGTTAAGCCCTTAGGAGTGTCAAGGCAGTGAGTTCAACGCGAGTCCGTATAATATACGTTGACCGAGTAAAAGCGGATATGTTATTTTGAATGTTGGCGAACGTCGCATTTTTCGCCCGTTCTACCCGCATTTTTACTTGATCTTCACCCACTTTTCCCGTGATCTCTGGATACAATACCGACGTTGAACATAATGGTGTGGTTTACCACATACAGACAGAGGACAAAGGCCTCTCGTCGCAGTTGATCGTGTCTCTTGTTTACGACCGCGGCACGATCCTGGCAAGCAAACGCACGCCATATAACGACCTGAACGCAGACTCGCTAGACGAAGCGGCCCTTATCGACCGGCTTTCGCGTCAGCATAAACTGATCTGCGCGGCTGTTCGCGCCGGGCGCATCGGCGACTTACAGCAAATGACCGGAAAGGCCCGTGCGGCAAAGGCCGAGGCCGTCGTCGAGATCCGAGCCGAAGTTCCCGTTACCGAAGTTCGCGACACGTTGGAAGAGAGTTTGGCCGCGAACGCTCAGCCAGCAGCACCGATCGAGACCCAGCGCGTTATCACTATTTCGGCGCCCGATGCCTCGCCGATCGAGATCCCTTCGACAAAGCCGCCCGCGACCAACATCGAGCTTGATGATGATTTCTTCGATCTTCCCGTCTTCGAGGACGCCGTAACGATCATCGACGAGATCCAACTTCTTCCGGAGGAAGCCGTCGAGGTGATGAGCGAGCTTTCCGGACACGACCGACCGCGAAACGAGAATCTATCCGTCGATATTCTAGGCGAAACGAAATTCAAGGGCGGCGACCGCCTTTCTCTCAACATCCTCGTGTGCCGCGGCACTGACCGACGCATCGTAAAAGACGCGCAGATAATGGTAAAAGTGCTTGGATCGGCATTCCGTCCCGTGATATTCCACGCACATTCCGACGCGAACGGCCTCGCGAAAGTGCATCTCCAGATACCCCATTTCAGCGCAGGCAGAGCCGCGATGCTCGTTAAGGTCATCGCCGACGGCGAAGAGCTCGAGTCGCGCCGCCTCGTCACGCCCGGCTAAGATTCGCTTACCTCTCTTAACTCGAATATAATTAGAAGCGTGGAAGAGATCACGCTGAACGGTGCCCCAAGGAGCGTCGAAACTTCGACAAGCATATCCGTGCTCGTCGAAGGTCTTTCGATGCCTGAGAGACGGCTTGCCGTCGAATTGAACGGCGTCGTCGTCCGAAAGGCCGATTGGCCCGAAATCGTCCTAAAGACCGACGACCGCGTCGAGATCGTACACTTCGTCGGCGGCGGCTAACCTTTCGCACCGTCCATCAGCCAACCCTGCCCCGGCACGCCGCGATCGAAGAGCGGATCGTCCTCTCGCAAGACGTTAGTACGATGAAAGTTCACGCCCAAAACCGCATACTTTCCGGCCAACCGATGCCTGGACTGATCCTTATCCCGGAGTATCTACTGGTCGGTCGCGCTATCGAGGAGATCGTGCTGATCGCTACCGCAAGTCGCGAAGACGAGTGGGCCGGCAGATTACAATTCCTACCGGTGTGAGTTCACGCCTGAAAACGAGCCGCATTGCGTTCCTTCGCTCTTTGCGTGAGAATCGATAGATAAGATGTCGGACATACTTACGATCGCAAATACTGCTTTTTCATCAAGGCTTATCATCGGGACCGGAAAGTACCGCTCGAATGACGAGATGAAGGCCGCGCATTTGGCTTCCGGGTCGGAAATGGTCACGGTTGCGGTCAATCGCGTTCCGCTCGACCGATCGAGCGAATCGTTCCTCGATCATCTCGACCCGAGGATGCGCATCCTGCCGAATACCGCCGGATGTTACGACGCCGATCATGCGATCCGAACCGCGAGGCTCGCCCGCGAGGCCTTGGAGACCGATTGGCTAAAACTTGAGGTCATCGGCGATCCCGTTACGCTTTTCCCGGATAACGAGCAAACCCTCGCCGCCGCGAAAATCCTTGCGAAAGAAGGGTTTATCCTGCTGCCCTACATCACTGACGACCTGATAATGGCAAAGAAGATGCTGGATGCGGGCTGTGCCGCCATTATGCCGCTCGCTGCGCCGATCGGTTCCGGGATGGGCGTGCAGAATCCCGCGAATCTGCGAATAATGCGCGAGCAGCTGCCCGATGCAACGATAATCGTCGATGCGGGCGTCGGCGTACCGTCGGATGCCGCGATCGCGATGGAGCTCGGTGCTGACGCTATCTTGATGAATACGGCGATCGCCGAATCGCCCGACCCTGCCGCGATGGCCACTGCGATGAAGCTGGGCGTCGAGGCAGGACGCCTCGCGTATCTCGCCGGCCGTATGCCGAAACGGCTTTACGCCTCGGCTTCAAGCCCGATCCAAGGCGCGATAAAATAGCCGCAGAATTCGACCGTAAGGGAATGTGCCGGATTTGACTACTGCCGGCGAGATACATCTCCCGCAGAGGTGTCATTTTTTATGCAGATCAAGGTGTTATTCTTTGGGGCCGCTGCCGACATTGCCGGCAAACGCGTCGAGGAATTGCAAGTTATCGAGGGCACGACGGCGGAGGATCTGATGGCCGAGATCATCTCCAGATTTCCGCCGCTTGCCGCTCAAAAACTCCATATCTCGATAGACCAAGAGTATGCTCGCGCAGATTCGATCGTCGTGAACGGCGCCGAGATCGCGATCTTCACCGCTGTTTCAGGCGGATAAAGGTTAAGAAAAAAAGGGTATGACCGGCAAACAGTTCTATGATCGGCAAACTGCGGGCGGCTCGGACGACGCCGGAACTAATGCGGTTGGTGAATCACCCGCAAGAACAATAATGGCGAACGGCGCAATGGACTTCTGCGAAATCACGATCGAGGCGCTCGATATCAACTCGGTCGCGCGGCGCGGCGCGGCGCCGGAGTGCGGTGCGACCGTTACGCTCGATGGTTACGCACGCAGATTCACGAAGAAAGACGGCAAGGTCGTCGAGACCGAATATCTCATATACGAGGCATACGATGAGATGGCTCTCAAAGAGATGAGCAAGCTGATCGACGCCGCGCATCTGAAATTTGAAATTTCAAATATCGGAATTGTGCACCGTATCGGAAGGCTTGAGATCGGCGAGACGAGCGTCGTCATTTCGGTTGCCGCACCGCATCGCAAGGACGCCTTCGCCGCCTGCGAATGGCTGATAAAAGAACTCAAACGAACGGTTCCCATCTGGAAGAAAGAAGTTTACTTGGATGGCGAAGCGTGGGCCGTTGGCGAATCCGTCGTCTAGCGGACGACATCGAAAATTACGGCTTGCGAACCTGAGAAAACAAGGTCTCCAGCGTCGAGGATCCGCTCGCTGATGGTCGATGCGGTCGTCGCTTTAATGCCGCCAGTCGAACGGCCGTTGTTCAAGGTCGCGATCATCGACGGCGGAAGATCCGACATCTCGCTTGCTCCGACGATCGCACCGGCAGATTCCCTGGAGAAAACAGCGTAAAGCTTGTCGGATCTTCGCAGCGAATTGAGCGTCGCGATCAACTCTTCGGGGTCTCGCGGAGCGAACTGCTGCATCGCTGAGGCTTGCTGAACGACGTTGCCGTCGGCGATCGTCAAGGTAAGTTTGCCGGGCGTTGCATCCGCAGGGATCGTGAGCGGAAAGACGGCGGTGAACGGCGTCCCGTCCTGACGCCGAAGCGTCGCAGTGACATTCACCTTGTCGCCGGGACGAACTTCGTTCTTATCGACTGCGATCCGATCTAACGAGGCAACACGGGAACCTTCGCTGATCGTAAGATCAAGCTTTATTCGGGTGAACTCTATTCCTGCCATCTGCGCGTTCAGCAATGCCGCAAGCGGAACGGACGGCGACGCCGCAGAGATCGCAGCAGCCTGCGGGCCCGTATATCGGCGCTCGATCTTGACGTCCGGCAGACCTTTCATCGCGATCGTGCCTTTTATGTCGATCGTCGTGTCGCCGATAGTTCTCTCGTTGCCTTGGATCGTGTTCATCAGGCCTGAGTTCAGCAACAGCGGCGAAAGAAAATCGTCGATGACCGTCTCGAATTTCACGGTCTCGTCGCGTCCGCGACTCGTTCGGACGTGGACCTCGATCGGCAACATCGTCGGCGGACGGCCGAGAATTCCGTAGATGCCGGTCGCCCGATCCTGCGTAAGAGTGCCGACGGCAGAATCCGGAACGGCAAGTTTGAACGAGTTGTTCAGGTTCGGGACAACGGTTACGACGTGCGATTCGCTCATCGGCAGATCGACCGAACCTAGCGAAAAGTACGGGTGGCCGAAAGCGTATATCTTCTCGCCGTCGCGCAAAGTTACTGTCCCTGCCGCCGAAACCGAGAGGTCGCCCCGTGCTAGTTCAACGACGATGGAATCGCCGCCGAGAAGTGTGCTGGCGGTCGGCTTCTTGAAATTGATCTCGCTCGAACCGCCGACAGTTGCGACGCTCAACATCCCGGCCTGCATCAGGTCGGGAGCGAATGCGTCGATCGTCGATCGCGAAAAGCCTCCAAATGCGAGCGGTGTCGCGATCGGCCTAAAAGTTTGTCCAAAAACGGATGACAAACTTGCTCCCAAATTGCTGCCGAGGACCGCCTCTGCCGGCGCCTTGGCGGAAAAATGTCCCGTGATCCTCCGCCAGTTCGCGTCCAGCAGGTCAGCGAAGTTGAATGAAACTCTATTGGCGCCGAGCCGCGGCGACGACGCGGGCTGTTCGAAGATCGAGATCATACTGCCGATCGGCGTAATGCCGCAGATCGCTTCCTTCGCGTATGGAAAGCTGTATGAAATAGCTCCGACGAGTTTCCCGTCGATATAGACGGGCGAACCCGACATTCCGGCAAAAACGAGCGTTCGGTCGGCGTTAGCTCCGCTAAGTTTGCCGACGATCAGGTCTTGCCGAGGCCCGATGCCGTTCGGGACGACACCGAGTATCTCGACGCCGAATTCTTCGGGCTTTGTGCCGCTAAAAACGGTCCGAGCCGTCCCTTTCATCCCGACCCGTACGTCGGAAAGCGGCATCAGATCGCGTCCCGGCACTGCCGGAATTACTTGAGCGGCAGCGAAGATCGCCGAAAAAAGGATCGCAAAGGTCGCCGGGAATGCTGCTTTTAGAGACTTCATTGATAAAAAATAGGTCTATGCGAATTCGATGAATATGTTATCATCAGAGATGTCTTCTCGAAAGCTTTTCGCTCTTCGGGGTATTTGTCTTCCCTCATACCTTTGTTGTCTTTAACCGTTCCCGCGTTGGGCGGCCTCAACCTGCATTTCCACTTGGAAACGCCATGGCAAAAATAAAAAAAGTAATAAAGAGCCTTTTTAAGCTGGTCGTACCGGTTGTCTCGCTCGTGGTCATCGTTGTTGTCGGACTATCGATCTGGCTCGTTTATACAGTCGCCCGTCCGCTGCCGACGCAGAATATTTTAACGCCCGACAAATACGCGAGGCTCTCGTCGCGTGCCGCGCAAATAACCGAGGAATCTTGGTCGAATAAAGACGGTTCGCAGGCACACGGTTGGCTGCTGCGAGGTGCGGAATCGGCACCGGCCGTGATCCTTTATCACCGATACGGCACGAATCGCTCGCACTTACTTAACCTCGGCGTTAAGATAAATGAATCGACGAATTACACCGTATTGATGCCCGACCTGCGTTCGCACGGCTCGACAGCGGAGGGCTTTTGCACCTTCGGCGGCTGTGATGCAAAAGACGCCGCCACGGCAGTCGATTTCCTTCTGAATTTGCGTACGCCCACCGGCATCTCGCTCATTCAAAAGAAGGTCGGTATCTACGGCATTGAGCTTGGATCGCTCTACGCGCTTGCGGCCGCCGGCGAAAAGCCTGAGGTTACGGCCCTTGCTCTCGATTCCGTCCCCGAAAACTCAGAACAGCTTCTCGAACAGGTAGTCGATCAGCGATTTCCGTTCATGAGCACCGTTACGGGAAAACTCGCAGGACTCGGCACACGTTTCTACTACTACCAAGGATGTTTTGACCGCGAGACGACCTGCGCGGCTGCGAAAAAGCTTGCGGATCGACGCGTGCTGCTGCTTGCCGGCCTCGATGCGCCTGCGTACGCTGACGCGACAACGCGACTGACAAAATGCTTTCCGACTTCGACCCGTGTCGAGGCAAAACTCGATCTCAGCCCGACAGGAATGACGATGATAAACGCGTCTGTCGAGCAATCCGAGGCATACGATCAGCGTTTGATCGAATTCTTCCGCTCATCCCTCTCCGAGTAAAGAACCGACATCCTTAACGCCGCACGTGTCAGTAGCCCGCACGTCAGTAAGGGCTCAGTACCAGGCAGAAAAAGCGAAGATCGCACCCACAGAGGACACAGGCTTTCTGAATTGCCACGGCTTTTAAGCCGTGGGTCAAGTCCAAACATCGAGCTTCAGAGGCGGCACGCCGCCGACAGATCGCTGTCGCGTGTTTCACACGCTCCGAAATAGATGTGATCGTTGCCTTGCTACAAACATCTCGCTCCTGCCGGAGCTGAGAGACCTTGCTCCTGCCCTTCCTCCGCGGCCTTTGCGTGGCTTTGCTCTGCGACCTTTGCGGTTCTTCGTCTTGAAATCTAACAGCAGAGGCCGCAAAGACGCTGCCGCGTGTTCGCACACTCAGCCCGTCCCACCTTGAAGGCGGAAACACGACCGGTAGCGAGTGTGTCTCGTCGCATCTGTTCTAACTTATCGAACATCCGTCTCATCCTCCATCAACAAGCCTACGCCCATGCCCGACTCATTGGAAGGACGTTTTTCACAAATCGACACACTTTTCACAAAATGACACAATTTTCACAAAACGGACAAAACGGACAAAACGGACAAAACGGACAAAACGGACAAAACGGACAAACCGACCTTTCTTGAGCGTGCCTTGCACGCTTTTCCCGAAGGGCAAATAACCACGCGCCTTTAGGCCTTGGAACCGGTCCAAAATTCCAACCTCGGAGGCGGCTCAGCCGCAGACAAACGCCACTGTCGCGTGCAAGGCACGCTTCCGTTGGAATTTGACTCGCCTGTCTACACATTCCGCTTCGCTCCATGTGCAGCTAAATTCTTGCCGCGTGCAAAGCACGCTTATTACATCAAGCGGACGACATCTTCCCCTTCGCGACCTTTGCCTTCCCGAAGGGCAAATAGCCACGGCCTAAAAGCCGTGGCAATTCAAGCGGACTGCATTGAAGAACCCGGTCGCTGTCGCTCCCGACTCTGACAGATCGGGCTTCTGCATCGAAAGTAAACTAACCACCCGCTATTCTCGCTCCTCTGACCTTGTAAACCTTGGCGGCGATTCCTATACTCTTACCTATCGGCAGTAACGCCGTTTGAATGAAAACGGATCTTGAAAATAAGGGCCTTTCAGCCAACTCCTATCGGTTTGCGATCGTCGTGAGCCGTTGGAATAGCCATATCACTTCGAAGCTGCTTTCGGGAGCGCGTCGTGCACTCGCCGAAGCGAATGCCGCAGCGGTAGATACTTTCGAAGTTCCCGGTGCGTTCGAACTCCCGCTCGCAAGTTACAAAGCAGCACAAACAACGAAATACGACGCCGTGATCGCTCTCGGGACCGTGATCCGCGGCGAGACCGTGCATTTCGATCTCGTTGCCGAAAATGCCGCCCGCGGCATTTCGGAGGCGAGCTTGAAGACGGGCGTTCCGATTCTTTTTGGCGTGCTTGCCGTCGAGAATCTAGATCAGGCAAATGAACGCTCCCGCGATAACGATGATAATGCCGGCTACGCTGCGGCTGTATCGGCGATCGAGATGGCGGCGGTTCTCGCCGATATTGGCTATGAAGATTCTGCACGCTATTCTTCCGCAAAATGACGACCGAAAACCACGAAATAGCCCAGGCCAATCGGCACAAAGCCCGCGAATGCGCGCTGCAGATACTCTTTGCGGCCGATATGGTCGGGATGGAGCCCGGCGAACAGATCGACGCATATTGGCGAGAGCTTGGCGATGAATCACTCGATAAACCGACACGGGCATTCGCCTCAGCACTCTCGGCCGGCAGCCTTAAAAACCGCGACGCTATCGACGAAAAGATACGCCTGCGTGCCGAACATTGGCGTATCGAGCGAATGGCCATCGTCGATCGAAATGTTCTACGTCTCGCCGTTTTCGAATTCGTCTATATGGATACGCCGAATGCCGTCGTCATAAACGAAGCCCTCGAGATCGCCCGCCGATTCTCGACATACGAGGCGACGCAGTTCATCAACGGAATTCTCGATGCCATCCGACAGGACATCGAAGGAAAACCTTCAGAAAAGACCCACGCTTCTTCGATACAATGAAAGCCGGACCAGCCCTGATCTTTTTGCTTCTTGCAGCGTTCGCTGTTACGGGGCAGAAGTATCCGGATCGCATCGACGGCTATAAAGTTCACAATAAACCTGTCGAAATTAACTCGAATGATACGAAGGACGAGAAACGCGACTTCGATCTGCGGTTCGAGGACCCGACGTTCACAGGCGCGTCCATTACGGCGATCAAATTCGAGCTTCAAGCGAGCGTACGGGCAGAACGGGCCGGAACGATCGAGAAGATCCGCTTTGAGCGCCTAACGGTGAATGGGATCCCGGTCGAGGTGAATGAATTTACGGCTGCTTTTGACCTAGTTGCCAATGAGATGATCGAACTGCCGGAACGGTTCAGCGCGAGCGTGTCATCTCTCAGAGCCGCGAATGCCGTGTGGCTCGAACTTACCGATCCGAAGAAGGAATGGCGCGTTATGGGAACTGCGTTCGTTTTCGGCCGTTTTAAGAGATTTGGGATGACGTTTCGGCGGGCGATCCCGGTGGAATTCGACCTCTCGGTCAAAAACCCGATACCCGAAGTTCGGGCTGTCATATTCCGTTAAGCTAAGTTAAAATGAAGATTTACGTGAGGTTAAGATAAACGAACCGTGAACAGCAATACAAAAGAGTTATCCGCATTTTTTGAAGAAAGCTTTGGCTCGAACGCCGCTTATGTCGAAGGCCTGCTGAATCGCTACCGACAGGACCCGAAACTCGTCGATGACACGTGGAAAGAGTACTTCGGCGACCTGCTGAACGGCGTCGTTCCGCAGGAAGCGACCACGGTCGCCGGCACGCCCACAGTTGCGGTGCCGACGGCAACAGTTGCCCCGCAGTCGCAAGCTCCGCCTGCCGTAGTTTTGAGCGCCGATACGGAACCGACTCCGCTCACGGGCGTTGCAAAGAAGATCGTCGAGAATATGGAAGCGAGCCTTACGGTTCCGACGGCGACGAGCTTCCGCAATATTCCGGTAAAGGTTCTCGAAGAAAACCGCCGCATCATCAACGATCATCTTGCTTCGCGCAGCAGCGGAAAGGCGTCGTTCACGCACATTATCGCGTGGGCGATCGTGCAGGCCGCAAAAGAGATCTCGAATATGAATTTCGGCTTTGGCGTCGTTGACGGAAAGCCTTCGCGGCTCGAACACGACCACATAAATCTCGGCATTGCGATCGACATTGAGAAGAAGGACGGCTCGCGTTCGCTGCTCGTTCCGAATATCAAGGCTGCCGAGTCAATGAATTTTGCCGAGTTCTTCGCCGCGTACAACGAACAGATCAAGAAGGCACGCGACGGAAAACTCGAAATTGCGGATTTCCAGGGCACGACCATTTCGCTTACGAATCCGGGCACGATCGGCACTGCCGCCTCGAACCCGCGTCTGATGGCCGGCCAAAGCGCGATCATCGCCACCGGCTCGATCGAATATCCGGCCGAATATCAGGCGATGACCGACGGTGCCCTTTCGATGATGGGCATCAGCAAGACCGTAACCTTGACGAACACGTACGATCATCGTGTGATCCAAGGTGCGGAAAGCGGCCTCTTCTTGGCGCGCATTCACGAATTCCTAAAGGGCGAACACGGATTTTACGATTCGATATTCACTGCACTTGATCTGCATTATCCGCCGCTCCGTTGGGAAGAGGACCACAACCCGACGCTCTTCGGCGACGCTAGCGAGCAAGCTGAGAAGCAGGCGAATGTCCTCCAGCTTATTGACGCATATCGCAGCCGCGGGCATCTGCTCGCCGACATCGATCCGTTGAATATGACGTCGCATA
>DAORTR010000033.1:0-22688 GCA_035432765.1 Pyrinomonadaceae bacterium | reverse complement strand
GCGAAAAGGGAGATTTTTATAATGGCAAATACAACCGTACTTTTACGCGAGGATATCGATAGCCTCGGCGGACGCGGCGAGATCGTCAAGGTCAAGGCCGGCTACGCACGCAATTTCCTGCTGCCTCAGGGATTTGCGACCCTTGCGACCAAAGGAAATATCAAACAGATCGAGCAGGAGCGTGAGGCCCTGTTGAAGAAGGCCGCAGTCGAAGTGGCAACGGCCGAGGCGCAGAAGGAACAGATGTCGTCCATTTCGCTCACGTTCGAGCGGAAGGCAGGCGAGCACGGGACACTTTTCGGTTCGGTCACTTCGATGGATATCGCCGACGCCCTGAAGGCAAAAGGCTACGAGATCGACCGCAAACGCATTTCGCTCCGCGATCCGATCAAAGAGACCGGCGAATACACCGTCAATGTGAAACTTCATCGAGAAGTCGCGATCCCGATCCCGGTCACGGTTTCGGCCGAGGATGGCGGCGAAGCTGAAAAACCCGCGGCGAAAGCTTCGAAGAAAGCCGCTAAGGCTGAAGCGGAAGCGGCTCCGGCAGAAGAAACTGCGGCTGCCGCGGAGTCTGTGGAATCTTAATTTTTCTTTCGCTTCGAACGTTCGAACGGCTTCCCTGAGGCCTTTAACCGTGTAATTCCACTGGCCCTCGGATCGGTTCTTCCGGTTCGAGGGCTTGGTCTTTCCCGCTTGGCCGTCAAAGAGCAGGCCGCAGGGCTGGGCTTTCAAGAAGAGTACCGCGCGGGGTAATCGACAACACACGGCTTTCGTTCTAGAATACAGAGACCAACCAAGATGGTAAGCGCTTTTCCCGACAGCAGACGAGAGCAATATCTCGAAAAACCTCTTCCTTCGAGCGAGGCGAGCGAGCGCGTGATCCTTGGCGCGATCCTTCTCGACAATGGCGTCATTGCCGAGGCCATCGAGCATCTGAAGCCCGAGGATTTTTACTCGCAGTTCAATCGTTCCGTCTATGTTGCGATGCTCTCGCTATTTGAACGGCAGCGGCAGATCGACGCGGTTCTCATCGGCGAAGAACTCAAAAAAGAAGGTTCGCTCGAGGCGGTCGGCGGCGTGACCGCGGTTGCGAATCTTGCTCTCGGATTGCCGCATTTTTCGAACGTCCAAGAGTACATAAAGGTCGTTCACGACAAGTCCGTCCTCCGCCAACTCGTTCGTACGTGCAATTCGATCACGAGCGAGGCTCTCGAAGAACAGCAGGAATCCGCCGACATTCTCGACCACGCCGAACAGCAGATCTTCGCTCTTGCAGAGGCTCGTACGCGTGAGAGCTTTGCCCGCATCGCGCCTGTCGCCGAACGCATCCTTGCCCGCGTGAAAGAGCATATGGCGGGCGGTTCCGCCGGCATTACGGGCTTGACGACCGGCTTTCACGAGCTCGACGAGCTAACATCCGGCTTTCAGCGAACCGACCTCATTATTATTGCGGGCCGCCCGTCGATGGGAAAGACGGCGCTTTGCCTGACGCTCGCGCAGAACGCGGCATTGAAAGCGAACGCCGTTGTTGCTCTATTCTCGCTCGAAATGTCCAAAGAGCAACTCGTAACGCGGCTTCTTGCGTCCGAGGGCCGTATCAACGCCCACAGGTTCCGCAGCGGCCATCTTATTCAGAGCGAATGGGAGCGTCTCGCCGAAGCGATCTCGGTCCTAAGTGCCGCCCGTATCTTTATCGACGACACGCCCGGTATTTCCGTGATGGAAATGCGTGCCAAATGCCGCCGTCTCGTTGCCGAGCAGAAGGGCCTCGACCTTATCGTCGTCGATTATTTGCAGCTAATGGGAGGATCGAAGCGAACAGAATCGCGGCAGCAGGAAGTCTCGCAGATCTCGCGCGAACTAAAGGCTCTTGCGAAGGAACTTGACGTTCCGGTCGTCGCGCTCTCGCAGTTGTCACGTGCGGCCGA
This sequence comes from Pyrinomonadaceae bacterium, assembly GCA_035432765.1. Classification (GTDB taxonomy): domain Bacteria; phylum Acidobacteriota; class Blastocatellia; order Pyrinomonadales; family Pyrinomonadaceae; genus OLB17. The sequence goes on along the minus strand of DAORTR010000033.1, from coordinate 20,757 downwards.
ATCCCGCAATCCGCCGACGCCGGTCTTGAGCGATCTGCGTGAATCCGGTTCTATCGAGCAGGACGCAGACGTTGTCGGGTTCATATACCGGCCCGAATACTACAACCGGACCGACGAATCGCTGATGGGACTTGCCGAATTGATAATCGCGAAGCAGCGCAACGGCCCGACAGGCGTCGTCAATCTGGCATTCATCAAAGAACATACGCGGTTCGAGAATCTTGCGCCGAACAGACCGATATGAACGAAGACCTCAGGTATCCGATCGGTGAATTCGATGCAAATGTCGAATTTTCCACGGCTGCGCGAAGCGAGCGTATTGAAACCCTTCGCGAGCTTCCAAAGCGCCTTGCGGCCGCCGTCGAAGGCCTGAACGACGAGCAGCTTTCGACGCAATATCGTCCCGGCGGCTGGACGATCCGCCAGACAGTGCACCATATCGCTGACAGTCACGCGACGTCATACACGCGATTTAAGCTCGCCCTTACCGAAGACGAATCACCGACGATCCGTCCGTATTTTGAAGATCGCTGGGCCGAGCTTGCCGATTCGGCGATGCCTGTCTCGATCTCGCTGACGATGCTTGAGGGCATTCACGCAAGATGGGTCGCTCTGCTTGGATCGCTTTCGGAAGCCGATCTTCAAAAAGCGTACATTCACCCCGAGACGGGCGTTTGGACGATCGACAAAGCCATTGCGCTTTACGCCTGGCATTCGACGCACCACACCGCTCACATCACCCGTACGCGAGAGCGAAACGGCTGGTAACTCATTTTTTCCGATGTGCGAAGCGCGGCCAGATCGACTTATCTCACTCGATGTCTTTCGCGGCATTACGATCGCAGGCATGGTGCTCGTCAACAATCCGGGCACGTCGCCGACCTATTGGCCGCTCGAACACGCTGAATGGAACGGCCTTACGCCGACGGATTGGATCTTCCCGTTCTTTCTATTTATCGTCGGCGTCTCGATCGCGATCTCTCTCGGCAACGCTAAAGCGTCTCCCGCAAAAGGCTACGGCAAGATCTTTCGCAGGTCGGCCGTGATCTATCTGCTCGGAGCGTCGGTCTCGATCCTGCCGTTCTTTCAGTTTCAATCAACGGACGCGCCCGACGCGCTGAAGCTTGCGATCTGGCTCGTCCTTTGCGCGTCTCTTCTGCTTCTTCTACAGCGAAGATTCCTTGCGGCCGGTGTTTTGTGCGGCGTCGGTCTGCTCGGTATTGCGGGAATGAACCTCGCAGGCTTCAACGTCATCGGCTATGACTACGGCACGCTCCGCATCGCCGGGGTCCTGCAGCGGATCGCTGTTTGCTATTTGGTGACCGCGATCATTTTCCTGCACACCACGTGGAAGCAGCAACTTTCGATCTCAGCCGTGATCCTGCTGCTCTACTGGGCGGCGATGACTCTCATTCCCGTTCCGGGTTGCGAGATCACGAACTTGAGCGACAAGGCGTGCAACCTCGCCGCCTATGTTGACCGAGTGGTCCTTACTGAGGACCACATCTGGCGTTACGGAAAGGTCTATGATCCCGAAGGCATTCTATCGACGTTCCCCGCGATCGTTTCGACCATCGCGGGCGTTCTTGCGGGAACTTGGCTGCTTAGGCGGCACGACGGCGAGGAAGAGAGCGGCAAGTTCGCCGCGAGCTATGAGAAGGCGGCGGGGATGTTCTTTTTTGGGGCGGCGTTTCTCGCCCTTGGGTATATTTGGAATAGCTGGTTCCCGATGAACAAGGCGTTGTGGACGAGTTCCTATGTCCTTGCGACCACAGGGCTTGCGCTCATCGTCCTTGCCTGCTGCTATTGGCTCATCGACCTGAAAGGCGTCAGGCGTTGGGCTTGGAGCTTTGAGGTTTTCGGTGCGAACGCCATCGCGCTCTTCGTCTTTAGCGGCTTCTTTGCGCGGATGATGAACGGCTATCGCGTGATGGACGGTGAGAAACGCGTCTCTCTGCACGGATGGGTGATGAACAATATCTTTTTGCCTGTTGCGCAACCTATCGACGCCTCGTGGATGTATGCCGTCAGCTTTATCCTCTTCTGGCTCTTTCTGATGTGGCTGCTTTACCGAAAGCGCATCTACATCAAGGTGTAGTTCGGGACCTAGTTCGCAGCGATCTCGATCTTCTGGATCATTATCGTAACTCTCGGTGAATCACCGCCGGAACGATTGTATGAGATCCAATAACCGGCTTCCGGATATCGCACCATATCGTAAACCTGACCGTCGTCGGCCGGCTTAACGGTCGCGTCTTTACCGAGTACGTCGATGAGCTTCGGTGTTGACGCATCGACCGATGAGTACATTACCGCGATCGCTCGAACCTTTTTATGGTCATCCAGGCTGATCTGCGCGCTCTCGCTGTCGGAGAACACATAGTAAAAGCCGCTGTCATCGCTTACGACAGGGTCTTTATCAATAGCCTTTTTGACCTCATTCTTCTCCATCCCGATCCTGATGCCGCGAAATTCCGACATCTTACCGCGGTCTGCGGGCGGCGTCGCTGCAGGCTTAGCGGCAGCACCGGAACTCTGAGCCGAAACGGCACCTGCGGCGGCAAAAAGCACGATGCTGCCAAAGAAACCGCATAAAATACGCGAAAACTTAGTCATTACACAAACCTCCTCGATCTGAATATTTGTATTTCAGTCTTATTTTATGCCAAAAAGAGCGGAAAATCAACGATTTGACAAAAACGGCACCGCCCGCGACGGCCAAAACCGAGGTTCTTGAACCGGCGGCAAACAGCCGTGGAAGCCTTCGGTAAAAGCGTCTGTGCGGTAAAGGAGATTGTTTACCGCAGAGATAGCAAAGGTATGAGGTCGGGCTACTTTAGTTCGAGGTCGATGATCGCGTTTGCGAGTTGCTTTTCGAGGGCGTCTTTTTCGGCGAGCATTGAACGCTTTTCGGTCGCGATCTTTGCGAGCATCGACTCCTGTTCATTTGCCTTGGCGATATAGCGTGCGATCAGGTCCTTAGCGCTATTCGTTTTCGTTAAGGCCTCGATATTCTCGCGTAGGCGGGATTGGTCGGCGTTGATCTCCTCGGTCTCTTTTTCGCCACGCGCGATCTTCACGTCGATGTCGTTCAACTTTATTCGCAGATCAACGAGCGGTGCGAGCTTTGCCCGCGTTGTTTCGTCGATCGTTTTTTTGACGACGAGTGCGAGCAGGTCTTTGGGCGAGAGCGTCCGAAGTTCGTATCGATCCATCATCCCGAGATTCTCGCCGATCGTGATCTCCTGCGTTTCATAAGGCTTTAGATCGACACGAAAGCGATAGAACCTCGCGGTCGTCGATGCGGGTTTCGGCGTGTCTGCGGAAAGTTCCCAACCCTTTCGCACGGGACGCTCGATGTAGAAAACGCGCGGGTTCGGCGTTTGGTTCGAGAGCCAATAGGTCTTCTTGAGCGTCTTGAAATAATGTAGCTGAAAGACGCCTTCGACGGCCTTGATGATCTTTGCGGGTTGGCGGTCTTCTTCGGTTTTCGTGCGAATGAGCGTGCCAAGATCGACGCCAAAAGAAATAAGACGGTCTTCGCGAGGCTTTAAACGCTCCATCAGGGCTTCGCCCGCGTACGCGCCGCTGTCCATAACGGTGAGCGGCCCGCCTTCGAACGTGAGGTTCGTCGTGTTCTTCAGTCGTAAGCCGATGCGTGCCCGCGGCGTCGAACTCGATGGCGTAGCGGCCGCCTCACCCTCGTCGTTCGTCGAACTTTCTTGCTGCGCCGAAGGCACAGCTTCGTCGCGGTAAACCGACACGCGTTCACCTTCCATTCTTGTCTGGACGATCGGGATCAAAGCGGAACGGTTCTTCTCGACGGTTACCGGCGCTAGGATCTTATATTCGAAAAGGTCGCCGACGGCTTCGCCGGTCGCGGCGGTGCTCACGCCTTGATCGTCAGAGGCGAGCGAGTCGCTAAGTCCCGAACCTTTGAAGCCGGAGGAAATGATGTAATTTCCGTTAGCGGAATCGAAAAAGCCTTTTGTCGCGGGCGTTGCTACGCCGTCGCCGTTACCGCTTCCCGATCCACTTCCGAAACCGCTGCCTTCTCCGCTGCCGAAACCGATGCCATTTCCTGCCTCCGGATCATAGATCTGCGGAGTGAGATTCAGGTCGTCCGGGATCGGGACGATCGGGCGGTAGCGATAGAGCGGTTTTTGCAGATTTTGGATGAACGAGACGGGTGAACCCGATATCATGGAAAGCTCGACCGCACGCCAATCGTCGTCGCTCACGTTGTCAACGATCGCCCAGCCTTGGAAGAATGGATCGCCTTTTTCGTCAAGGACGACGCGATAGCTTGTTTTCCAGATCGGAGCCGCGACCACGTAGCTTACCGATATTTCGCGTTGGCCGCTGCCCTTTGACGTGATCGTGATCGTCTTCGAATCCCGCCGTCTTGCCGAAGCAACCGCATCGGAGAATTCGTTCAGGTCGCGGCGTGTGTTCGCGTCGAGCAATTTCACGCTGCGGATATCGCTCAATGGAATGCTCGTCAGTTCGCCGGCCTGCGACCCGATAACGACGGTGTATTCGGGCGCGATCTCTTTTGCCTCGCTTTTCGTGTCAAGGCTCATCTCTCTTTTATTTACTGTAACGACCGCGCCGGACGCCGAGCCTTTTCCATAGACGATGCTGACGTTATCGCCTTGGAGTTGGCTCAGGATATTCGCAAGGCCGCCGCGAGATTCTTTGGAATCTTCCGTTTCTGCATCGACGCTAAATGGGATCTCTGCAGTTCGGGCAGATGCCGGCTGCGACGAACCATAACTGATCGAGCCGATATTGCCCGCTCCCATATCGACGACGACCATGGACTTTAAGACGTCATCGACCTGCGATTGCTTGAACGCAAGGTTGACCTCGGCCGTTCCCGTCACAAAACCTCGACGCTCGATAAATGCAACGCCGTTCGAATAAAGGACGACGCGCTTTATCGGCAGCGTCGTTACCGACGCGCTCGTCGCGGCGGACGAAGGCGGGTCGGGCCTAACGGCCTTTTGGGGACGGCTTTGGGGAAAGATGTTAGGCGCGAGTGCCGCGATAACGAAGACGATAAAAAGGTATCTCATAGAATTGTGGTGCTCTATTTACTACGAAGGGTTAAATTTCTGTACAGCTAACAAGATGCGCCGAGCCGTGGATTTGGTTGCTTTCGGCCGAGTAGAATCTACCGTTGCCGGGCGGTGACGGACCCCGATCTGCGGAAGACGTGGCGGTTTCGCCGAAGGTCGCGAATAGGCATATAGCCACGCCATTAATGGCGTGGCCAGTATGCCGAAGTGGGACGTTCGAACTGAGCCGGTGTGTGTCTAGTCCACCGCGAAGTTCCGGATCTCCGTTGCCTGTTCAGTGGCGAGTTGTTGGCGTTGGGCGTCGAGAGATCTGCGTTCCTTTTCGATCTCTTCGAGACGTGTTTCCTGCTCGCCGGCCTTTGAGATGTAGCGAGTGATAAGCACCTTCGCTTCCGGAGTCTTCGAAAGTGCCTCGATATTTTCGCGAAGCCGTTTCTGATCGGCCTCGATCTTTCTGACCTCATCATCGAGGGTGCTCGTCTTTTCTTCGAGCGAAGCTAGCTTCGAACGAATCTCGACAAGGCGTTCGAGCTTAGCGCGCACGTCGTCTTTCAGGTATCCTCCTTTTAAGAAGACGTCGAGTTGTGCCTTTGTCAAATCGGTAAGCGTGTACGAATCCATCAGCGGTTGGCGCAGCGAGATGGTCATCTTCTTTTCCTCTAGCGGAGCGAGCGGGACGCGAAATCGGTAATATCGCTGCGTTGTGTAATCAGGCTGCGGTCCGTCTTTGTCGAGTTCCCAGCCGTCACGGACCGGAAATTCGATATAGAGAACCTTCGGTTTGTCGGTCTGGTTCGATATCTCGTAGGTTTTTTGCTCGCCTTGGAAATAGTGTATTTGGAAAATACCGCCGACGGCCTTGACGAGCTTTGCGGGCTCGCGGTCGGCGTTCGTACGAACACGAACGTGTGTGCCGAGATCGAGCGCGAACGAGATCAGCCGCTGTTCCTTCGGTTTGAGGCGTTCCATCAAGGCTTCGCCGGCATAGGCGTCGTCGTCGATCACGGTAATACTTCCACTCTCGAGCGTGAGATCGGTGCCGTTCGTAAGGCGTACGCCGCTCAGAGGACGGTCGCGCCGCACTGCTTCGTTATAGACCGCGACGCGCTCGCCATCCATCTTTGTCTGGACGATCGGGATCAACGCGGAACGATTTCTTGCAACGGTGATGGGCTGCGCGATGCGATATTCGAACATATCGCCGATCTCTTCGCCTTTTGCGGCAGTATCGACGCCGGAACTTGTGCCGACAAGCGCGTCGCTCACCCGCGTGTTGCTCAGCGGGATACTGCTATTTGAGTTCAAACTACCGGACCGAAAGTTCGTAACCTCCTGACCGTCGGCAACCCAGACGTTCTCGCGTCCGGAAGCGCCATCGACCTGAAGGCCGCCGTTCAGTGAGCTCTTGAGATTGTTGGAGAAGGTGGTGCCTTGAGGAAGGTTCGTCATCAGCTTCTGACTCGTGCTGCCGCTGCCGGAGCCCCGCCCAACTTCTTCGGGTTCGTAAACCTGCGGCTGTATCTGCAGGTCTCTCGGCATCGGAACGATCGGGCGATAGCGGTAAAACGGTTTCTGAAGCGGCTGGATGAATGATATCGGCGAACCGGACACGAGCGAGAGCTGCACGCTCTGCCAATCCTCTTCGCTTACGTTATCAACGATCGCCCAGCCCTGAAAGAACGGTTTGCCTTCTTTATCGAGCACGACGCGGTACGTCGTTTTCCATATCGGGGCCGCGATCGTATAGCTTACGACCATCTCCCGCTGGCCTGCACCCTGCGACGTAACCGTGATCGTCTTTGCGTCGAGACGGCGAGCAGACGCCGCGGCGCCGGCAAATTCACTGACATCCTTTCGCGTGCCGTCCTCGATCAACTTGACGCTGCGGACGTCGTCGAGGTCAAAGCTCGAAAGCTCGCCCGTCTCGGACGCGATCGTGAGAATGCTGATCGTACGCGTCTCCTTGTCTGTCGTTACGGGCCTTCGCTCGATCGTCAAGACCGAGCCCACCGCCGAGCCTTTTGACGAAACGACCGCGACCTTAGCGCCTTGCAACTGCGCGAGGATCGACGAAATTCCGCCGCCGTCGCCCGCAATAGGCGCGACCGAGAAAGGTATCTCGGCCATACGCGCGGCAACCGGCTCGGACGAATTGTAGCTGACCGCTCCGATCTTGCCTTGACCAAGGTCGAGCACGACCATCGATTTCAGCACGTCATCGACCTGCGATTGCTTGAAAGAAAGGTTGACCTCGGCATTGCCCGAGATGATACCCCGGCGTTCGATATACGCGACGCCGTTCGAATACAAAATGACACGCCGTATCGGCAGTACGCTCGCAGCGTCCGCAACGGCGGAGCGCGGAGTGACGACGGCGCGCTGTCCGCGTACGGTTTGTGCAATGCCGGAGATCGGGCACACGACGAATAGGAAGAGTGTGAGAACTCGCTTCATAATTTTTTTCCTCGCTTGTGGCTAAGTAAACCTGCCCGTACAGATGGAATAGAACGAAGATTGGTTGCTTTTAGCACTCAGACTTTAAGCTGCGCGCGTCATCAGCCTAACGCTTTCGGACCTTTTTCAAGGGATGCGAAAGTGAATATTGTCGGCCTTGATCGTCGTTGATGCCTTAGCCTTTGAAACTTCCGATCTATACGATAGCTGCGGTATGCCGCAAAATGCAACACGTTTTGAAAAGACAAATGGAAGGGAGTGGAAAAGACGCGCGGGAGACAGAAGTTTCTCCCGCCCGCGTCTTTTTCGAGTATTGCCGATAACGAGCTTAACCCGCGGCGGCGGCGACAACCTTTTCGGCGGCGTCGTTCATACCGTTCGCGGGGATGATGCCGATGCCTGAGGATTCGAGGACGCGGCGGCCTTCTTCGACGTTCGTGCCTTCGAGGCGCGCAACGATCGGAATCGAGACGCCGAGATTCTTTGCGGCAGCTACAACGCCGTTCGCGACCATATCGCAGCGAACGATCCCGCCGAAGATGTTGATGAGGACGGCCTTGACGTTCTCGTCCGCGAGCAGGATCTTGAAAGCCTGTTCGACACGTTCCTGCGAAGCGCCGCCGCCGACATCGAGGAAGTTCGCCGGTTCGCCGCCTGCGAGTTTGATGATGTCCATCGTCGCCATCGCGAGGCCGGCGCCGTTGACCATACAGCCGATGTTGCCGTCGAGCTTGATGTAATTCAGGTCGAATTTCGAAGCCTCGATCTCGAGCGGTTCTTCTTCGTTGAGATCGCGAAGTTCGGCGAAATCCTTGTGGCGGAACATCGCATTATCGTCGAAATTGAGCTTTGCATCGAGAGCGATCAAACGTCCGTCTTTTGTCAGGAGGAAGGGGTTGATCTCAACGAGCGAAGCGTCCGTGCTCTCGTACGCCTTGTAGAGTGAGAGCATAAACTTTACGGCTTGGTTGACGAGTTCGTTCGGGATGCCGAGGCCGAAGGCAAGATTTCGAGCCTGAAAGGACTGGAGGCCGACGGCCGGATCGATCGTTTCTTTAAGGATCAGTTCAGGCGTCTCTTCGGCAACTTTCTCGATATCCATCCCGCCCGCGGACGACGCCATAAAGACGTTGCGGCCCGTAACGCGGTCAAGCGTAATGCCGAGATAGAATTCCTTGTCGATCGGCAGGCCTTCCTCGATGAGGAGCGTCTTGACTTCGCGGCCTTCCGGGCCGGTCTGATGCGTAACGAGCATCATTCCGAGCATCTCGCCGGCGATCTGCTTTGCTTCCTCGGGAGACTTCGCGAGTTTGACGCCGCCGCCTTTTCCGCGTCCGCCGGCGTGGATCTGAGCCTTTACAACGACGATGTCGGTGCCGAGTTCTCTTGCCGCGGTTTCGGCTTCTTCGGCAGTACGGGCGACGATGCCTCGCGGCACAGGAACGCCATATTCTTTAAGGATGGCCTTGCCTTGATATTCGTGAATTTTCATAAAAGAGAATTTTATCGAAATGCCCGTTGCGAAGCAAAAAGCCCTACTTTCTTCGATATGGTTCGAGGAGCAGCGTCCAGCTATTCTTCGAGCGTGAGTACTCGGCCTGACATCGTCCGGCGCGCTCTGAAGGCAGTGTTTTATTGGTTACGAGGTACTGATATTTCACCGTGTCCGAGCCATAGAGCATACAAAGCGAGTTGTAAAAACGCTGTTCCTGAAGAAGATGCTCGTCTGCGAGGTCGAGACGGTTCGACGGCGATCGTTTGGATTCGATCTCGAAGGCCTTGGCGGCAGCAAGTACGGCATCGACGCCGTCTTTTCCTAAGTATTCGATATTGATATAGGCCGAACAGCGGTCGGCTGCGTCCTCTTCGTTGCCCGTGATCGGAAGCGCGTAAAGGTCGATGAGAGCGTGTCCGACCTCGTGCAAAAATACGAAGCGCACGGCGTCGAACATCTGGCTATAAGCTTCGTCGCTCGATTCGCCCGACGATCGGAAGACCTTGTAGAAGTGATCCATCAGCTCGAAGCAGACGGTTACGGAAGGCTCTTTCGGTGTGTAGAACGCGTTTACGCGGCCGCATTCTGCAGTTCGCAAAATAACGTCGCGCGGCGGCGCCAACGCGGCATTCAGCTTGTCGGCAGCCTTTTCGAGCAACTTGGCGTTGCGAACTTGCCGGTCAAGCTCAGCGAATTTCGCCGACTGAACGTCGCGATGCTCGACCTTGAAATCGCCCTGCTCCGAGATGAAATTCGACGAGGGAGTTTCCGCCGTCGGAACCGCGACCGGTTTAGCCGCCGGGTCGGCACGATCCGAACGCCAAACGCACGCCGTTATAACGAAAAGCAGCCCGAGGACGATCAGCAAATTCGTTAAATTCTGTCGCATAGACGCCGTGGGAACTTCGGATATCTGATTAGACAAGTTTTGGCGCACCGATGTCAATCATTGCAGGACTCTGCAAGCGTCGGGCAATGAAATCGCTATTTCTTGGTCAGTTCAAAAACGGTGATCGGCGGGTTCACATAATATCCGGGACCGACCAATGTATCGTTTAGAAGAAGCCCGGAAAAGAGGGGCGGCGTCTCGAACTTGGCTGAAGCGGTATAGCCCATATTGCCCAATTCATCGTAAATAGCATTGGGGAAGAAATAGCTGCGGTCGGAGCCGATCTTACTTGCGAAATCAGGCTGAGCGAGTATGAACCTAGGCCGTGACGCAACGAGCTTTTCCATTGGTGCGGGGTCGGCGAACAGTTTTATCACCCGTACTTCGCCATCGAAGGGCGGGACGACATTTTGTGATGTAAAAAATGCGAGTTGATCGCCCGGCTTGGACTGTTGGTCGATCCACTTGCCGGCTTGATAGCGAGAATCGTAGTGCATTTGATAAATCAGATTTACGCACCGCAACCCTAACCATCCGAAACCAAGAATTGAGAACGTGACTGCCGCCGGAACGAGCCATCTCGGACTTTTCTTCCTGAACGTCAAAGCCAGCGCTCGAGCGATGAAAAATGAAAAGATGTACGTTGCAAGCATCACGTACCGAAACTGCGTAAAGCGAACCGCCCAGACAACTAAGATCAAATGTCCGATCAGCATTGCACACAGAACCCTTGTAAACGGATTTGCGCGGAAAGTTAAGATGAGTCCTGCGAAACCAACCGCAAGAAAGATCGGCCCGATCGAAAAGAAGAGCTCTGTTAGAACTTCCCACGTTAAGACCGCATAGCCTGCTGCGGTCGCCGGCTGTCCGAAGCGGCCAAGGATTCCAAAGAAGTTCTGCTCGTAATTTCTGATATAAACGAAGTGGCCGAAGAATCTGTGTGGGCTAAATAATAACCCGCTGGCAAATGCAAACACGATCAGGCCCGACAAACCGAGCGCGACCGGGAATTTCCACGTTTTAGAGACAGAAATATCAGCTTTGTGGCGTAAGAAGTAGATCGTCAAGAGAGCAAGTACACCAAAGGCCAGCGGGCCGAAGGCCTGATCTTTTGTCGCAACTGCGAATGCACAGAAAACTCCGAGCCAAATGCCGCGTTTTGCAGTAAACCCGAAAACCAGACAACGCGCGATCATCAGGATGCAAAGGCTTTCCCAGAACAGAAGCGGTATGTCCAGCGTTCCGACGCGAGCGTTATAGAAGATCGGTGTTGGCAGCGCAACCGCCGCAGCAGCGAATCTCGCAGCCTTTCTGTCCCAGATCGTCCGGGCGGTAACATAGCAGCTAACGACCACGCCGCTAGCCATCAGGACGGAAACCCCGCGGCCGATAAGGGCAAGATGTTGAAGCGCCGCGACCGGATCGTGAAACCCGAAAGGGTATTGAGATGACGTACCTGAAAGTCCGCCGGTCACATAAAGGAACGCAATGTAAGGAGCATAGAAAGATCCCAATACGAGGTAATGGAACGGTGGGTACGCCAAATACCAGTCCGGTTGTGGAGCAACAAATAAATGATGAAGTTCTACAAGCGTCGGCAGTCCGGCGACGGCGCCCAGATCCCAACCGTGCACAGCAAGCGGGTGCGTCGCGTGCGGTAAGCCCCAGCCTATTCCGGGTACGAAAATAATGATCGACAAAAGGCCGACGAACCAAAGTTCACGTTCGTTACGCGCTCGAGTGAGGAATGACATCTTTTGACAATGATCTCCGCAGGAACTGCCATTTGGGAGATGTGCAGTACCCGGACTAGCTTGTATCGGCTAGTTCGCTATTATTTTGCGTGCATTGTGGGGATGCGGTGCGAACCGATCGACTCTTGGAGATCAGAATTCGCTGGCAGGAAAATTACCACATCATTGAACGCAAAGCAATAGTTATCTGCAACCGATCGTGAGAAGGCGGCAAAGTCCCAAGGAGTGTTGTGTGAGTGGGAATTCAAGGGGTAGAGATGACTTTGCGGCTTTCGCGTTTTGATAACGACGAAAGCCGCAAATATTCAGAAGGGTTGCGAAGCCCCGCTATTGTGCCCGTTCAACAAGTTCGACGAGGCTGCGCACGGCGACCGCCGTCGGGCCTTTTGCTTGAAACGGACGCACGCTGTCGCACCACGCCGTACCGGCGATGTCGAGGTGAGCCCATTTAGCTTTATCGACGAACTCCTGAATGAACACGGCACCGATGATCGTTCCGGCCTTTCCGCGCGGTCCGATATTTTTGACGTCGGCGATGTCGCTCTTGATCATCTTGCTGTAAGCCTTTCCCACGGGAAGTTGCCAAAAGCCTTCGCCCGTTTTCTTGCCGCAAGCGATGATCTCGTCCACGAGAGCTTGATCGTTGCCCATAATACCCGTGTTCTCGCCGCCGAGAGCGACGATCACGGCACCGGTCAAGGTCGCCATATCAACGATACGCGTTGCGCCTTGCTTCTCGGCCCAAGCGACGGCGTCGGCGAGAATTAGGCGGCCTTCGGCGTCTGTATTAAGGATCTCGATGGTCTTGCCGTTCATCGCGGTAACGACGTCGCTCGGACGCGAAGCCTTTCCGTCCGGCATATTCTCGACGGCCGCGACAACGCCGATCACAGGCACGCTCGGCTTTAGAAGCGCGATGGCACGCATCGTGCCGAGAACGGTCGCGCCGCCGCTCATATCGTATTTCATTGCCTCCATACCGTCGCCGGGCTTGAGCGAAATGCCGCCGGTGTCGAAGGTAATGCCTTTTCCGACAAGTGCCAGAAGCTCGCCGTCTTTGCCTGTTGATCTTGCCGGCGTGTAGCGGAGCGTAATGAGCTTTGCGGGCTGCTCGGAGCCGATCGATACGCTCATCAACGATCCCATTCCGAGCTTGATCATCTTAGCTTCGTCAAGGATGTCGCATTTAAGGCCGACCTCTGCTGCCATCGCTTGAGCGCGGCGTGCCATCTCGCTCGGAGTGAGAATATTCGGCGGTTCGTTCGCAAGGTCGCGGGTGAAATTCATCGATTCACCGATCGCGACGCCGCGGCTGATCGCTGCCTTTACATCGGCAGGCTTTTGACCTTCGCTCGACAGAAGAACGGTCGAGAGCTTGGGTTCTTTTTTGTCCTTCGTTCGGTATTTATGGAGCTCGAACTGGCTCGTAACGACGCCCTGAACAGCATTTTGGATCGCCGCCGCCTGATCTCCCTTGAAACGCGGAAGTATGGCAAGCGTTTTTACCTTAAGCTTGCCGACGGCTCTTGCGGCAGTTCCCGCAAAGCATTCGACGCCGGGAGCGTCATAGTCTTTGCGTTCGCCGGCTCCGATGAGGATCAAGCGTCCGGCACCTTTTTTCGTACGAAAACGAAGCGTCGCGATCTCTCCGGATTCTCCTTTCATCTCCTCGGCCGCGAGGATGTCCGTGATCTGTCCGCCGGTCAGTTTGTCCAGCGGTTTGATATCTTTATCGGACGCTTTCTCCCCGCGAAAAAGGGGAAAAGCGAGGGCGTCCGCATTAGCTTCGGCAAATGTGCCGGAAATGCCCTGAAATTTCATCAACTACCTCTCTAAAAATTTGTGTTAAAAATGAAAAACTCGTTTACTATCTATAACTTATCTCAGTTTTTGTTTCAACTCTGCACGCGTTTCTTTCTCGATGGTGCGCCGCATCTCGGTCTCGCGCTTATCGTACAGTTTCTTGCCCTTCGCGACCCCGATCTCGAACTTTATACGCCCGTTCTTCCAATAAATACGGGTTACTACGAGCGTCATACCCTTTTGCGTGGTCTCTCTTACGAGCTTTTCGATCTCACGTTTGTGGAGTAATAATTTTCGCGGCCGAAGTACGTCGTGGTTGTTGATATTCCCGTGCGAATAGTGCGAAATATGCGCTCCGAGCAGCCAAATTTCGCCGTCCTTGATCTGCACGAATGACTCTTTTAGCTGAATTCGTCCGGCCATCGCGCTCTTGACCTCGGTCCCCAAAAGCACAGCCCCGGCCTCGTATTTGTCGAGTATATGATACTCGAAATACGCCTGCCGATTGTTCACGATCTCCTTCTCGTCGGACATAAGAGATTAAGTGTAGCAAATCGACCCGGAGTTCAAGGCGCAAGGTTCAACGGCGGGTTTCGTCGAGAACGGTTCACGGCTGCGGACTTTGGACTCGACCTGTTTGACAGTCTCGGTATGGATTCGTAAATTATTAAGGACGCTGGGAGATCGTCTAATGGTAGGACTGCAGTCTCTGGATCTGCCTATCGGGGTTCGAATCCCTGTCTCCCAGCCAAAATCTTCTTTTCCTTCGACCATTTTTGGCCTATGACCCCGGATTGGCATGAAACGGAACTTCGCGTCCGGTACGCCGAGACCGACCAGATGGGCATTGTCCATCATTCGAACTATATCGTTTGGTTCGAGGTCGCACGGAGCGACTATTGCCGCACGGTCGGCGTCCCATACACCGAGATGGAGGCGAACGACGTGCAGTTGATCGTCGCGGAAGTTTCCCTGCAGTACAAACGCCCGGCATTCTACGACGATCTGCTCGTTGTACGCGTGCGTGCCAAAGAGATCCGCAGCCGTAGCTTGCGATTCGGCTACGAGGTAGTGAGAAGGTCGGATTCGGAACTGCTCGCTACCGGCGAAACGCTCCACGTGGTTACAGACAAATCCCGAAACGTACGCTCGCTGCCGCTCGAATACCGAAAGCTTTTCGACGCCTGAATTGGCACTCTATCCCTACACCCATTAGAATAGAGATATGCCAGCGAATATCCGCGCCGAGATCATTTTTATTTCGCTGATGATGGTCTTCATTTTCATCATTTGCGGGGCGGTGTGTTACTTTTTTGCAAAGACTTATCAAAGGGAAATGAAAGAACGCAAAGAGCAGCGTGAGGCAAAACGTCTGGCAAAGGAAGCTGCCGAAAAAGCCGAAAAGGAACAGGCCGCCGAAGTAGTAAATGGACCTTCTCTCGACACTTAACCCACAACAAGCGGAAGCCGTTACGACGACCGAAGGACCGCTCCTGATCCTCGCAGGCGCGGGATCGGGAAAGACGCGCGTCATTACTGTACGCATTGCGTATCTTATTGCAGAAAAAGGGGTTGCACCGCATAGCATCCTCGCTGTTACATTCACGAATAAGGCCGCCGGCGAAATGCGCTCCCGCGTCGAAGAGCTTTTTAAGGGCAGTGGGTTGCAGTCCGCGCCGCTTATTTCGACGTTTCACAGCCTTTGCGTCCGCATCCTTCGGCAGGACATCGATAAACTCGAACAAGGGTACAAAAAGACGTTCACGATCTACGACACGGACGATTCCACAAAGGTCGTAAAAGCGTGCATCAAGGACCTCGGCATCGACGAAAAGGGTTTGCCCGTGCGCAATGTCCGCAGTGCGATCAGCACGGCAAAGAATCGAGGCGAATCGGCCGAAGATTTTGCCGCGAAGATCGAGCACGGCGACGAAAAGAAGCTCGCGATCGCAAAGGTCTTTCGAATGTACGACGGACGTCTGCAAGTTGCGAATGCACTCGATTTTGACGACCTTTTGATCAAGACGGTCGAGTTGCTGCGGCATTCGCCCGATACGCGTGAGAAATACAACGATCGTTTCAAGTACATACTCGTCGATGAATATCAGGATACGAACGCGCTTCAGTTCAATCTCATTAGTTTTCTGACCGAGAAGCAGCAGAATATTTGCGTCGTCGGCGACGATGCTCAGAGTATCTACGGGTTTCGGCAGGCCGATATCCGTAATATTCTCGAGTTCGAATATAGCTTCCCGTCGGCGAAAACCATCCTGCTCGAACAGAATTACCGCTCGACGCAGACGATCCTCGATACTGCCGACGCGATCATCAAGAACAACGTAAACCAGAAGAAAAAGAAGCTCTGGACAGCAAATCCCGGCGGTGAGCGCATCTTTTATTATCAGGCTTACGATGGCGACGGCGAGGCTCGCTTTGTTGCCGCAAAGATCGAAGAGCACCAACGGCGTTCGCTCAAAGAAAGGGTCGCGATCCTATATCGCACGAACGCGCAGTCACGCGTGTTCGAAGAAGCTTTGCGTCGCCTTCGCATCGATTACAACATTGTCGGCGGCTTCTCATTCTACGAACGGGCCGAGGTAAAAGACATCGTTGCGTATCTAAAACTTGCCTTGAATCCGCAAGACGATATCGCGTTCCTGCGCGTTGTTAATACACCGGCACGAGGCATTGGCAAGACGAGTCTCGACGAATTGACGCGGTATGCGAAAGAGATGGGAACGTCGCTCTGGATTGCTTTGCTCGACATCACTCAAGGCACGCAGTTCGGCAAGAGCGTCGGTCTGACGCCGAGGGCCGTGAAGGCTCTCTCGCAGTTCTCATTTGTCGTCGAGAGCCTTATCCGCAAAGTGACGGAGCTTAGGGATACGCCTCATCCCGTTTCGGACGTTGTCGTCGCGGCGATAGAGGACACCGGTTACGCGGGAAGCCTCCGCACAGAAGGGACGGACGAATCCGCGGCTCGCCTCGAGAATCTCGAAGAGTTGGTCAACGCCGCTGTCGATTACGACAGGCACGAGACCGACGGGATCCGGGAATTCATCGACCACGCCGCGCTCACTTCAGACACGGACAAGTACGACAGTTCGGCGGCCGTTACGATGATGACCGTCCATATGGCAAAGGGCCTTGAGTTTCCGATCGTGTTCCTCGTAGGGCTCGAAGACGGCATCTTCCCGCATTCACGTTCGCAGAACGATCAGAAGGAGCTTGAGGAAGAACGGCGGCTTGCGTACGTTGCGATCACTCGTGCAGAGCGGATGCTTTATATAACGCACGCGATGCGCCGACGCGTTTACGGCGAAGAGATAGCCGCTGAGCCGTCGCAATTCCTGAACGAAATGCCGCTCGAACTGATCGAAGATCTTTCAGGCAAGGGTTCTTGGCTATCGTACGCAAAACATCCTTCGACGATGTCTGCGAAGGCGACGATCGGCGCTTTACGCGGCGAAACGCCAACGCGCGTTGAGAGAAAGACCTACACGGGCAAGACGTACAATAACGCGGACGCAGTCGCGGAATTCTTCAAGAATCGAGGCGGCAGTTCGTCGTCCGCCGCTCCCCTTGAGGCGCCCAGGCCGCCGCAATCTAGTGCCTACGACCGGCTGAAGGCCGCAGGTTCCGGACGGCCGAAAAGCGGATCGGAAAGCGCGGGCAACTCACTGCTCCCGGGCACGAACGTTATTCACGAAAAATATGGCCGCGGGCTGATCCTTAGGCGTGAAGGTTCGGGCGATAACGTAAAACTCACCATCAGCTTTCCGGGCTTTGGGCAAAAGAAGCTGATCGAAAAATTTGCGAATCTGCAAAAAGAGCAATAAGATACCGTCGTTCTTAGGAGAGGGCGAGCGAGGTCGCCGTAGTTTTTATATGAATAGGAATAAATTTGCGGCTGCAGCGCTATTGGCTCTTCTGCTGGCGGTACTCGGCTGCGGAAGGCTCAATCCGCTAAGCAGTAAGGAATCGCCGTCAACGAGCAGACCACAGACTGGCTCAACGCCAAGCACAGGCGCACCGGAATCGACGGGCGAGACGAGCGGCGTTCCTGAATGCGATCAGGCGATCGACATCATCAACCGCGAAACGAATAACCCGGATGATAATTTCATCACGCGTGCGGCAAAGACGACGATATTGAACCGAATCAAGGACGGCATCAAAAAGGCCGTGGACGAAAACAAGACGAAAGGGAATTCGAACACGGAAGATCTTGTGAAGACCTGCCGTGAATTCCGCGACCAGCTCGAGAAGAATCTAGCCGAACAAAAGAAGAAAGCCAACTAGGAAGTCTCATAACTTCCTCACTCCGGCTTCAGACCGTCATTATCTCGGTCTCTTTGCCTTTGGCGAGTTCGTCGATCTTGCCTATGTGTGTATTGGTGAGTTTTTGAACATCGTCGAGGCCGCCGCGTTCGTCGTCCTCGGAGATCGATTTGTCTTTTGCAAGCTTCTTGAGCGAATCGTTCGCTGAATGGCGCGTGTTGCGGATCGCGATGCGATGTTCTTCAGCTATCTCGTGGACTTGCTTTGCGAGTTGCTTGCGGCGCTCTTCATTGAGCGGCGGCACGGGCAGGCGGATCAATTTGCCGTCGTTCGACGGATTAAGCCCGAGGTTCGCCCCGATGATCGCCTTTTCGACGGCCCCGAGCTGCGACATATCCCACGGCTGAACCGTTATTAGCTGCGGCTCGGGTACCGCGACCGAAGCCATCTGGATCAGCGGCGTCGGCGTGCCGTAATAATCGACACTGACGGTATCGAGCAGACCGACTGACGCACGTCCGGTGCGAACGTTCGAGAGTTTACGCTTAAAATCTTCAACGACCGCAGCCATTTTCGGTCCGGTCTCATTTGTAACATCCTGTACGCTCATAATTTTTCTTCGGTCGTAACGACGGTGCCGATCGACAGGTCGCCGTTGACAGCTTTTACGATGTTGCCGGACTCCCGCATATTAAAGACCATTATCGGCAGGTTGTTGTCCATACACAATGAGATCGCGGACGAGTCCATTACCTGCAGACGCCGTTCGAGCACTTCTTTGTAAGAGATCCGATCGAATTTCGTTGCGGTCGGGACCTTCATGGGATCGGCGTCGAAGATGCCATCGACCTTTGTCGCCTTAAAGATAACGTCCGCTTTGATCTCGAGGGCACGAAGGGCCGCAGCGGAATCCGTCGTAAAGAACGGGTTGCCGGTTCCGGCGGCGAAGATAACCACACGCTTCTTTTCGAGGTGACGGATCGCGCGTCTATGAATAAAAGGTTCGGCGAGCTCGGGTATGTCGATCGCGGACATTACGCGGGTGAAAACGTCTGCCTTTTCCAGAGCATCCTGCAGCACGACGGCGTTCATTATCGTTGCGAGCATACCGATATAATCGGCTGCCGCACGATCCATATTTCCCGCCGATTCGGACACGCCGCGAAATATATTGCCGCCGCCGACAACGATCGCGACCTCAACGCCTAGGTCGTGCACGGTCTTGATCTCGGCGGCGAGAGCAGACGCGACCTGCGTATCGATCCCGTAATTCTGCCCGCCCATTAGGGCTTCGCCGGAAAGCTTAAGGAGAATTCGATCGTATGTTGGAGGCATAAGAAAATAAGTTCAGCGTTCAACGGTTAAGGGTTCAAAGCGAAGAGGCCGACATTGAAATTAACAGTTTGCCATATTCGCTCTGAACCAAAAAAACCGAAACGTTGAACCTTGAACCTTGATCTTCGATATTTAGCCGACCATTGAGGCGACTTCGGAAGCGAAATCGTCCGCTTTCTTCTCGATCCCTTCGCCCATTTTGAAACGCGAAAAACGGCGGATGGAGATATTCTCTTTGATCGAGGCGATCTTTTCTGTAACGAGTTCGCCGATGGTCTTTGCCGGGTCTTTTACGAACGGCTGATCGACGAGAACGTTCTCTTCGTAGAATTTGTTCAGGCGGCCGTCGATGATCTTGTCGAGAACGTCTGCGGGTTTGTTAGCATTCTTCGGGTCGTTCTTGAGCTGTTCCAGCAGGATCTCACGCTCTTTTGCGACCTCGTCGGAAGGGACGTCCGAACGGTTCGTAAACCGCGGATCGGAAGCCGCGATGTGCATCGCAACGTCTTTGACGAGTTGCTGGAACTCTTCACCGCGGGCAACGAAGTCGCTTTCGCAATTGATCTCGACGAGAACGCCGACCTTTCCGCCCATATGAATGTAGCTGCCGACGGCGCCTTCCGCGGTAACGCGTCCGGCCTTCTTGTCGGCGGTTGCGATGCCTTTTTTGCGAAGAAGCTCGACGGCCGCGGCCTCATCGCCGTTCGCCTCGACAAGGGCGTTCTTGCAATCGATCATTCCGGCTCCTGTCTTTTCACGTAGAGCCTTAACTGCACTTGCTGTTATTTCTGCCATAAAAACTCCGATCTTTTTCAATCTTTAGCGGCGGTAAACGAACCGGCGCCTATCTCTTCTAGAACAAAATAATAAAAACCTTTACAAAAAGGCGTAGCCCGTTTGCCGTCTTAGCCGGAAAAAGCTACGCCCGAAAAAAGTGTGATCTACTTTAGCTAGCCGTGGCTTCGCTTGAACCTTCTGATGCTGCTACTTCGACGGCAGCGGCCTCTTCCGGCGCAGCGTCAGCGGCGGCAGGTTCTTCTGCGGCGACTTCAGCGGCTTCGTCAGTTGCGTCTTCCTCTTCGGTCTCGTTCGCAGCAGCTTCCATCTCAGCCTTTTCGTCATCGCTCAGGTACTGAGCAGGGATCGCAGTGAGCGAACCGATCTCAACCTCAGCCGCGGCATTGCCTTCACCTTCGGCTCCTGCGGCAACCGCAACACCGCCTTCGGTGCCGATCTGTTTCCCTTCGAGGATCGCATCGGCGATACGCGAAGCGAACAATCTGATCGCGCGAAGAGCGTCATCGTTGCCGGGAATGACGTGGTCGATGCCGTCGGGCGAACAATTTGTGTCAACGACGGCGACGATCGGGATCCCGAGGCGATTTGCTTCCTTTACGGCGATCTCTTCCTTGCGGACGTCGATGATGAAGATCATATCCGGTGCGCCGTTCATCTCTTTGATGCCGGCGAGGTTCTTCATCAAGCTTTCGTGTTCGCGGTCAAGCTTGAGACGCTCCTTTTTCTTGAGCATATCGAAGCGGCCGTCTTCACGCATCGCTTCGATCTCTTTTAGCTTATGGATCGATTTCTGGACCGTCTGATAGTTCGTCAAAAGGCCGCCGAGCCAGCGGTTGTTCACATAGAACATTCCTGCGCGTTCGGCTT
>DAORTR010000032.1:0-22688 GCA_035432765.1 Pyrinomonadaceae bacterium | reverse complement strand
ATCCGGAGGCCGGCTACGCACGCGATTTCGTCAGCTTGATGCGGGAGATCCTTCCCGATTGTGTCGAGAAGAATATAAAGGTTCTATCGAACGCCGGCGGCGTTAACGTCGCCGGGTGCGCCCAAAAGATCCGCGAAGCGGCGGCCGAATCGGGCCTTTCCGGCAAAGTGAAGATCGGTATGATAACCGGCGACGATGTACTCAGCGATCTCGATAAATGGATCGCGGACGGTGTCGAGATAAATTCGATGGATGACGGAACTCCTCTCACTGCGATCCGAGACAAAGTTCAATCGGCAAATGTCTATCTCGGAGCCGCTCCGCTAGTCGAAGCTCTTGGCCTCGGCGCAAATGTCCTCGTCGGTGGCCGGCTCACGGACACGGGCTTGACGCTCGCTCCGCTTATGCACGAATTCGGCTGGAAATTCGACGATTGGGATCGTGTTTCCGCAGGTACCATCGCGGGCCACATCATCGAGTGCGGAGCTCAATCCTCAGGCGGTAACTGCCAGTATGATTGGCAGAATATTCCTGATATGGCGAATATCGGCTTTCCGATCGTCGAAGCGAAAGCCGACGGCACGTTCGTCGTAACAAAGCACGACGGCACGGGCGGCCGTGTCAATGTTCAGTCGGTCAGCGAACAGCTTCTCTACGAAATGGGCGACCCGAAATCTTATATCACGCCCGATGTCGTCGCCGATTTCTCATCCATCCATGTAGAACCGGCGGGTGAAAATAGAGTCCGCGTTTTTGGGATCAAAGGCAACCCTGCGACCGATTTTTACAAAGTTTCGATCGCCTATTCAGACGGTTGGAAATCCGTCGGCACGCTCGTCTACTCCTGGCCGGAAGCTTTGGAGAAAGCCCAGGCGGCCGATAAGATCCTTCGCCAACGCCTAGATAACCTCGGTCTCGAGTTCGACGTCATTCTTACCGAATTCGTCGGCGTCAACGCAACACACGGCCATTTGGCAGAACCGCCTGCGTTAGCGGGCGGCCAGTCTGATGACCAACGAACTGACCCGCCGCTCACGCAGCAGGTTCCGACCTATCCCGAAGTCCAGCTGCGCGTCGCCGTGCGCGGCCACAACAAGGCACACGTCGAACGTTTTACCAAAGAGATCGCACCGCTCATTCTTACGGGACCTCCGGGCGTTACAGGCTTCGCCGGCGGCCGCCCAAAGGTCGAAGAGATCATGGCATACTTCCCAGCTCTTATACCGAAATCGCTCGTAAAAACTGAGGTCAATATCGTCAACGCTTGACCAAATTTCTACACAGGCTATTCGGTCAAAGATCGGTGGAACTGGATCCGGAAGGAGCTAGACGGCTCGCAAGACTTCTGGTTGCGGAGATCAGATCGTTCGAATCTTACAAACTGGAGCGTGGGATCAAGACCAAGAATATCCTTGGCGTCTTGGATGCTGAAATAGCAACGGCTCGCACGAAGTTCATCGACTCATTCTCCGGCGAGTCAGCGTTGGCTATATTTGACGCGCAGCTCTTGTCTGTTCTCGCTGACGGTGACCCATCATTGCTGGGAACCCGACCCTCGTAGCTGGACAGTCGTTATCACAAACAGAGATCGGCAACGAGGGTCGCTAGCGGATTCGCGGCGTTTCTCGAAGCTGGAAAAGGCTATTTGTGTCTGTATGTGATGCGGCCTTTGGTGAGGTCGTAGGGTGAGAGTTCGATATCGACGCGGTCGCCCATCAGAATGCGGATGCGGTTCCGACGCATACGGCCCGATATCGTCGCGAGCACGACATGCTCGGTGTCGTTGACCTTAACTTTAAAGTAGGCGTTCGGCTGTTTGTCGATAACGACGCCTGCCATTTCGATCAGATCTTCTTTCATCGTATTAATAATGGCCTTTAATGGCGTCTGCTTGCAAATCGAGATTCAATAAAAACCGACAGAATGAAACATAATGCTTGCATTTGTCCGCGACATATGCCATCGTAAAAGGGTCATCCTTCTCTCGTGAGATTCTCAGAGGACCTCACGCTTCGTCTTTAACGGTTTTTGGATAAGTTTGAGAGCAGGCCTTTATCAGTAAACACAGAAGTGTTGCTCTCTCTGACTTTTGAGTATCCGAAATCCGGCTTTTCTTTTCTTGCAAACGAGAAACTCCAAGCCCGATCGACAAGCTTCTTTAGCATTCCCGATATGCGGGAAAAGGAAAATTACAATGAAACTCTACGTAGGAAATCTTTCTTTCAACACATCAAATCAGGATCTTAGCGATCTTTTCGGTGCGATCGGCACCGTTGAATCGGCAAACGTGATCGAAGATCGCGAAACAGGCCGTTCACGCGGTTTTGGCTTTGTCGAAATGGCGAGCCAGGCAGACGGCGAGAACGCTATCAGCCAACTCAACGGCAAAGAAGTCGATGGCCGCGAATTGAAGGTCAATGAAGCGAAGCCGCAGGTCCGCAATAACAGCGGCGGTGGTTACGGCGGCGGTGGTGGCGGTGGACGCGGCAGAAATGCAGGCGGCCGCTGGTAAACCTCTGATGTAGTTTTAGTAACGCAAAATGCCCCGTCTGACCTCGCGTTGGGCGGGCATTTTCTTGAAAGAAGGAGCAAACAAAAGATGTCAGCAAGTCCTCTGTCGGTATCGCGTAAGCACGTGCTCGGCGAACTTTATGCGGGATGTGAACCTATCACCGAGCAAGTCCCGGTATATTTGGCGGACGATCAGAACGAACTCCTCGGCCACGTCGATGAAGCTCTTGGTAAATATGCCGACGCATTCACGTTTCACCTTGCAGATGACGTGTGCAAGCGACTTTCTTCCGGCCAATACACATACGAATTCGACGTTGAGCGTTCGCCGAAAACCGGCCGTGTAATGCTCCGAACTGTCTTTCTCGTCGCGCGCAAGAACTACGAAAAGCCCGTCCCTGCGAGCCGCTCTGCGAACTGACTTGCGGCGATGCTATTTCTCTAAGAACCTCGCGATCCCCTGCTTACAGTCGTCCGTCATACGAGCCTTTGCGTTTATTTGTGCGCCGGATGCGAGAGCGTCCGCAAAAGGCTGTCCGTCGATGCTGTATAGAAGCCGCTTTGTGAGTCCGACGGCCGCGCGACTGACCCTTGAATAGATCGCCGCATATTTTTGCACTTCGGCTTCAAAAGCCTCTTCGGCGAACACCTGATTTACAAGCCCAAGGGCATGAGCCTCGCCGGCAGAGTATTCGAATCCTTGCGTGAGCAATTCAAAGCTCTTTTTCTCGCCGAGATTTCGCCGCAATATCGCCGTAACCATCGCGGGCACGAAACCGATCTTCACCTCAGGATAGCCGAATCGTGCGGTCTCGGTCGCAACAACAAGATCGCATGCGGTCGCTAATCCGCATCCGCCCGCAAGAGCCCTCCCGTGCACCGCTGCAATTACCGGAACCTTTACTTCGCGAATTAGTTCAAAAAGCTCGGCGAGAACACGCGCGTCTTCTACATTCTCGTCGAACGACGCGGTTGCGATCTTTTGTATCGAACTCAAGTCCGCACCAGAGCAAAAATCCTTGCCCGCCCCGCGTATAACGATAGCCCGCACACTATCATCTGCCCCACGCAACGCGCTTTTCAACGCCGCGACAAGCTCGTCATTGAGCGCATTTCGCTTATCCGGTCGATTCAGAGTCAGCGTGCGAATAGAATCTTGGTCGTTTACTAAGATAACGGACATAATGTCAACCAATTAACGATCTCACAATTGACAATTTACAATTGTCGCTTTGAGGTTTTTACTATCGCCGTTAGCATCCTTGCAAGTTCCTTTCGGTCTGCTTCGACGGAATCGAACTCGTTCTCTTTAAGCAAATCGGCATAGCGGATCAACACCAGCCAATACTCCGTCTCGTCGGCACGCTGTAGCGCTTTGGCCATATTCGCAACAAAAGATTCCGAAGACTCGCCGCTCTCGGCGAGGATCACAAATTTCCCGATGCCCGTTCCCGCGGTGAGAACCTCGCGACTGAGCGTGAGTTCTTTATGTTCGCCGGCAAGATATCGCGACAGCCTGACGATCCGCAAAGCAAACGAAAGGGATTTCGCAACGATAGGGTTGTCTTTCATTGTCAATTGAAAATTGCCTAATTGCTAATCGGCAGATCGTCATCGACGTCAATGTACATCCGCAAGAGTGCAGTTGAGAATGTCTTGCCTTGTGCGTCGGTCATCAAAGAAAGCGTGCCGCCGCCGCCGAGCGAACCGTGCAGCAAGAAGTTCAGCGCGTTCAGGTTCGGCAATTCGAAGCGTTCGACGCCGCCTTTTACCATGTCGCCGAAGAAAGCCTTGACGCGCTCGGCGGTAACTTCGCGAACGAGGAGCGGGTAATCTTTCGGATCAAGAGCAATAAGCCCGACGTTGGCGGTGTCGCCTTTGTCGCCGGACCGTGCGTGTGCGAGTTTTACGAGTTGGATCTTCATAGAGACAATTCTATAACATCAATGCGATAGTTCTAGTGCCGCCGGGACGACATCGTCCGCGATCGCGTCGATCAAGCCGACCTTAAGGGCTTGTTCGGCGGAAATCGGCCTTGCGGAAAAGAACATCTCGAGAGCATTCGCTGCACCAATGAGTCGCGGGAGTCGTTGTGTTCCGCCCCAACCGGTAATGATCCCTAAGTTCGCGCCGGGATGTGCGAATTGGGCGCTTGGCGTCGCGATTCGCGTGTCGCACGCCAGCGCAAGATCGAGCGCGCCGCCGAAACAAAATCCGTTGACGGCAGCCACGCTATGCTGCGGAAGTTTGTCGATCTTCTGCATCAAGGATTGCCCGCGACGCGAAAATGCTGCGGCATCTACGCTCGACAAAGCCGCGATCTCGCGCAGGTCTGCGCCGGACGCAAAGACGTTATCCGTTCCCGTAAAAATTATTCGTTCGATCCAAGCTTCAGCTTCCGCGGTCGCGAGGATCCTTTCGATATCTTCGATAACCGAAACGGAAAGCGGGTTTCGCATCTCAGGCCGTGCGAACGTGATCACCAAGGCGTTGCCGATGCGTTGCGTTTTGATCGCTGATTCCGTCACAGTACCGCTAGTTTAGCGGCATATGGGAGCAAAGTCTTGGCGCCGATGCCTGTCGCCCTTAACGCGAGCTTCCCGACAGCGGGAACCAACTTGAACAGGACGGGTTTTGCGACGTGTACAACAAGCGGTTTCACGACCTTGCCGGCAGTAAACTTCGTAACCACCCAAGTTCCTTTCGCTGCGGATTTTACGATGACGACGGCGACGTTGTCGTGTTTCGCTTCGACGCCGCGACCTTGCGCATTCGACACGGTTGCGAAAATGAGCAGGCACGAACACACGAATATCGCTCTTATCAGGTGATCTCTCATTGTAGTTTTAAGGTCGCGAGGCTTGGTCTAGCGCGGCAGGAAGAAACGCTGCCTCGATAATTGTACAATTTTCAGGCTCGCGGATGGAAGTTTTTTTATTCTTCGCGGAGCACCCGAAACGTGCCTTAAGAATTCGGCGGAATGCTTATTTCGGACGCGGTAAAGACGCCCGTTCGCGCCTCGCTCAGAATTCCCTTTTCGATGTAGATCGGTCGGACAAATTGCCGCAGACGAGGGAGCGACAGATAGAACCACACTGCTGCAGCGATGCAGCCCAGACCGCCGAGGAAAAGCGTATCGGGCGCGCCGATGCGGTCGGCAAGCCATCCCGCGATCAGGCTTCCGAACGGCGCGGTGCCCATGAACGCCATCGTATAGAAACTCATTACGCGCCCGCGTTTGTCCTCTTCGACGATCGTTTGGAGCAGCGTATTGCTGGACGCCATCTGCACCATAAATCCAAGGCCCGTAACAACCATCAAAAGAAGTGAAAGCCAGACAACATTGGAATACGAGAAGATCACGAGCCCCGCTCCGAACACGAAAGACATTGCGGGGATGACTCGGCCGAGACCGAGAACCGATTTCCTCGCGGCAAGATATGTGGCTCCGCCGAGCGCACCGACGCCGGATGCCGCCATCAACATCCCAAGAAGGTTCGGTCCGCCTTTGAGAATCTCTGTTGCGAATATTGGCATCAAGACCGTGTATGGGAAGCCGACGAGGCTGACGATCGATAGAAGGATAAGGATATTGCGAATGGGCAGCGATCCTGAAGCATACCCGATACCTTCGCGAAGTTCGTGCCAAACATTCTTGCCTTCGATAAGAGGTCTCACACGAGGCTTTAAGCCTCTCATCGCGAGCAGCGAGCCTATCACCGCAAAGTAGCTCACGGCATCGATCGCGAAGCACCAGCCTTCGCCGACCGCAGCTATTATCACGCCACCAAGAGATGGGCCGAGCAGTCGGCTTGCGTTGACCAGCGTCGAGTTCAGGGCGATCGCGTTGGCGAGATCATCGCGAGATTCGACCATTTCGACAACAAACGCCTGACGCGCGGGCATATCGAACGCATTTATGATCCCTTGGAAAATGGCGAGGCCAACCACATGGGAGACCTTGATGGTACCGGTCAGGTCGAGAACCGCGAGCGCAGTTGATTGCAGCATCGCCAAAACCTGGGTCCAGACCAACACCCTATGACGATCCCAACGATCGACAAGGACGCCCGCGAGCGGAGCAAGTAAAAATGAAGGGATCTGTCCCGCGAAGCCGACGACGCCGAGCAGCAAGGCCGATCCCGTTAACTTATATATCAGCCAACTAATTGCGAGGCGGGTCATCCAAGTGCCCACCATTGAGATCATTTGGCCGGAGAAGAAAAGCGCGTAGTTACGAGAACGTAAGGCTCTAAAGAGGTAGGCAATGCCAACACTCTTATTGCCGCCAACGTCGCCTCTTGCTTCTCGCATCGCTCAATTATTTAGAAATACGGCAAATGAGGTCCATTATGCATCGAACAAGGTTCTAGTCAGATCGGAGGTAGAACAAATGGGCCGATGTGCGGTAAAGAAGTATTGAGGCACGTCTCGAGTGCGAGGGTAAGCGTCCTGCGAACGCTTTCGGGCGTTACGATCGCGTCGAGGAGTCCACGTGCCGCGGCGTGCTTTGCGTCGAGTTCGCGGTCGTAAGTTGCTCGAACCGCATCCATCTCGGCCTCGAATTCCGCGGAAGGTTTCTCGCCCGCAGCTTTGAGCTTATCCAACTGAGTACCGAACATCGCTTGAACGGCAGAATCGCCTTCCATCACGCCCATTCGCCCCGTCGGAAGCGAAAAGATAAAGTCGGGATCAAAGCCTTGCCCGGCCATCGCGTAATAGCCAGCACCACTCGCGTGATTGATCGTGAGTACGAGTTTCGGAACCGTTGCACAGGACATCGCTTCGACAAAGCGAGCGCCCGCGCGGATAATTCCGCTGTGCTCGGCCTCGCTGCCAACCATAAAGCCAGAGACATCCTGCACGAAAAGCAGCGGCGTCGAGTGACGGTCGCAATTCTCGATGAAGTAAGCGGCCTTTTCTGCGGACTCGGTATAGATAATTCCGCCAAAGCGAGGCGGCGAACCCGGCTTGCCTTTCGACATACCGCGTGAGTTCGCGATCACGCCGACTGGCATTCCTCCGAGCCTTGCGTTGCCGCAGATCATCTCTTTCGCGAAATCCGCCTGAAACTCCTCGACGCCGCCTGCGTCAAGAAACGTCTCGAGCAAAGCGTGCATATCGTACGGCGCTCGGTGATCTTCCGGTAGTATCTCGTACATCGCCTCGGAAGGCGCGGAAGGCTCGACCGCTTCGCCGATCGCCAAACGCGAACCGCCGGCGCGCGGCAGATCGCGAACTAAGGCTCGAATTTTCTCGACGCACTCTTCGTCATTTTTAGTACGGTAGTGCGCAACGCCGGAAATGGCGTTATGTGTCAACGCGCCGCCAAGCGACTCGTTATCGATGGTCTGTCCGGTCGCGCCTTTGACGAGGTTCGCGCCGCCGAGCCCCATGAACGAAGTTCCTTCGACCATTAGGATCACATCACTCAGCGCCGGAAGATATGCGCCGCCCGCAACGCACATTCCCATCACGGCCGAGATCTGCGGAACTCGCAGGTAACGCCGCATTATCGAGTTGTAATAGAATATGCGTGCCGCACCGTATTGACCGGGGAAAACGCCGCCCTGAAAAGGCAGATTTACGCCTGCAGAATCCACAAGATAAATGATCGGCACACGGTTCCGCATCGCGATCTCCTGAGCTCGCAGGATCTTCTTGATCGTTTCGGGATACCACGCACCGGCCTTAATCGTCGCGTCGTTCGCCACAACAACGCATTCCCTGCCCTCAACCTTTCCAAGAACGGTTACGACCGCTGCGGCCGGAGCCTTGCCGTCGTATTCGTCGAACGCGACGAGCAGCCCGATCTCTTGCGAATGAGAACCCTTGTCGAGCAGAAGATCGACGCGTTCGCGAGCGGTCAGCTTGCCCTGTTTGTGGATCTTCGCAACCTTCTCGGCGCCGCCGCCGAGCTTAAGTTTTGCTTCGAGCTCGACAAACTCTTCGGTGAGAATGCGAAGTCGGGAATTTGAACCGTTATTTGTCATTCGAAAGTTCCGGGGAAAATATTCCTTATCTGATCGAGATGTTATTAACGCTCGAGTCGCTCACGGACGTGTCGTCAAGGCTTACAACGCGGATCCGCGCGTGCCTGGTTGCCGGGCCGTAGATCGAAAATGACTCCGAGCCGTCATTCGGCGTACTCGCGACAACCGATTTCCAAGTCGTGCCTTCGTTCCACGAGACATCGATCCTGACATTGCCTGTAATGTTGTTCGACGTCCAGGTTACCGTTCGACGAACGCCGCGTGGGAACCACTCGCCGCCGTTGTAGCTGCTCATCGCAATGCTCGATCCGCTATACCGATAGTTCGCGATCGAGTCGGCGGTGTTGTTGATCGAGCGCGCATTGTCGCGTGCGTTGTCGATGCCCGTCGCATATCCATTGTAGCTGATGACCGGATTCGAAAAGTGCGCAACACGCGTACAGCCGGACGTGCACGGGTCGGAATACGACATCACCGTGCGGAAAACGCCGTTCACATAATGCCCGAAAGCGTATGGGAATGTCGGCCCGGAGCCGTTCTCCGGATTGTGCTGGCTGCCCATGTTGTGGCCGAGTTCGTGCGCAAAACTTAGATTGCCGACCGCGCAAGTGCGTGCCGTAACGGTGAATCCGTTATTTGCATTCCCCGGCAGCGAGCCCATCAAATAGCCGATGCCGCACGCGGCCGTCGAATTTGTGAGCATATCGACAAGATCCGCATTCAGCAGATTGCGTCGCGAGTTCGCTGCCGCATCAGCCCTCAAGTTGCTCAATTCTGTGCTGAAGGTGCCCGTTTCGTTAAGAGCGGTTAGCTCGGCGCCGACAAGTCTTACGCGCTGGCGAATCTTGCTGTTGATGTACGCGGTGTTCGTCGCGGCGATCGCCTGTTGTGCGATCGTCTGAGCCTGTGTGTCGCCTCCGGCAGATGCTCGAACGGCGGCGGTATAGAGTACGAGGACATCGATCCTGTCGCCCGAATCACCGCTGCTCCCCGACGGAACAGACACGCGTTGCGCCATTGTTCTTTCCCCTTCGATCTCGCCGCCACATGGCGGGAAAAGCGATTGGTCAAGCTCGATCAGGATATTTTTTTCGCCCTTTGGAGCGATCTCAAAGACCGCGTCCGGCGAATAGATCAGGCCCGAGATATATCCCTTATTGAACGTCAGGACAACGTCACCCGTAAATTTCCCGGCGTTCAATTTTCCGCGCCACAGAAAATTATCAGGCGCGAATATCTCGCTGCCTTCCGACGCGATCTGCCGTGCGTCGAATACCTTGCCGTCAAAAAGCGGTATCGAGAGTACGTTTTGATTTCCGCCGCGAAAGGCGGCCGCATCGACGGCGATCTCCGCTTCACGCACCGAAGCTACGGAAGTCCGAGCGTCAGCCGAACGTGCGGCCGGCCGCTCGACGATGCTGAACGCAGCACGTTTCGTTTGACCGATCGCAACCGCTGTGAGAGCCAGAACGGCGGCAAGTCCAAGGCACCCGATCGTAAAAATACGGCTAGTTTCGTTCATAGGAAATTGTTCGCCCAACTTTTGTGAACGAGGAAAATGTCGCTTCTACTTCTTTGAAATAATGAACGTCGGCACCATTCCGCCGCCCGCGGTTACATTCGCCAATTCATTCGACGCAAGCCGCGTGAATGCCGAACCGACCTTGCCCATAAAAAGCAGCGGATCGAGATCGACGAGTTGCTCCGCCATCTGCACCGTACCGTCGCTCGTTATCATCGGAAAGAGTTCCTTAGCGGTCTTTACGCGTTCTTGAACGAGATAATCGCCATTGGCAAGTGCGAGATCGATGGCCGAGTTCCATTCGGCTTCGGTAGAATTCCATCCGATGTATATTCCGTGCCCGCCGTAATCGTCATTCGGCTTTAGAACGAGCTTTTGCGAGTTAGCACGCGTCCACTCGACGAGATCGATCTGTTCATCATTGTATCGCGTCAATTCGCCACGAAAACGGCGCGTCCACGGAACGTGTGCCTTGATAACGCGAAGTTCGTCTGCGTCAAAGAGATGCTCATATCGCTCGTTCGTCAAGACCGCGAAGACGGCCTTCTTGTGTACCAATTTACCGCGAAAGCTGTTGACCATGCAGACGGCCTTCGCCTTACACGCATTGAGCAGCGTCGGCTCCTCGTCGACTATAGGAAGATATTCATTAACGAGCAGTCGCTTATACACAATGTCGATCTCGCGCCCATTCGCCGAAAGACGCGAGCCGTCGAACTCAAGTTCGTCCGGCGAGCAGATCAGCGACGGATAGCCGTTCGCTTCAAAAAAGTCGCGAAAAAGTTCGAACTCCTTTATGGTCGGCAGGTCGCGCAGATCGACGATCGCGATCGTCGGCTTCGTCGCGAACTTACCGCCGATAAATTCTTCATAGCATTCGATCAGCGTTGCAAGCAGCTTTGACGAACCTTCCATTGCGGTCAGTTCATAACGCTCCGCAAAACGCTTCATCACGGGCAGTTCCTGAAAGATCTTCGACGCCGAGTCCGCGAACGCAATTCCCGCCGGGCTTTCACCGTTCAGCTCAACATAAGAATATGTGTCGCCAACAAGGAACGAATCGAGACGCGCGGTCGGCGAAACGTGCGCGTAACCGGGATCGATAGCGATAAGCTCGCGTTCGATGGCCGTAATGCCGAGTTCATCAAGAAGCGCATCGTCTTTGATCGCCGCTTCCTTGACCTTTTGAAGCGCGCCGAAGACCGTTTCGCAGGCCGCAACGACCCGTTCCCAATCCTCACTGATCACGAAATGCGGCCGCAGGTACGGCGAGAGCGGGCGGCCGCCAAAAATAAGCTTTGCGGTCTCAAGTTCAGACCGAAGCATCGCGAGCGAATCTGCGGCAAGAGCTTCGTCGTTCAGGAGTTCGTTGTAATAACTGACGGCTTCTTCAAGCATTTTGGATCAAACGGACATACTAAGGATCTCGTCGAATTCATCCTTTGTAAGCGGCATCACAGAGAAACGCGGCTGCCTAATTAGATAGATATTCGCGAGTGCTTTGTTAGCCTTTATCTGGTCAAGGCCTACGGGCTTCTTTAGTGCCTTCACAGGTTTGATCTCGACCGCGATCCACTTTTCATCAGTCGGGTCGGGAAACGCGGTTTTTGAGACCTGCGCGATGCCGACGACCTCCTTTCCGACGACCGAATGATAGAAAAAGACCTTATCGCCCTTCTTCATCTCGTTCAGATGATTACGGGCCGTATAGTTGCGAACTCCCGTCCAATCCGTCGCACCGTCCTTTACGAAATCGTCCCACGAATACGCCGTCGGTTCCTGTTTTACAAGCCAATAGTTCATAAGTCAGAAGTCAGCCTCACTTCTTCGATTGCGCGGCCTTTTTATTCAGCCATTTCGCCCAGCGTTCGAGCATCGGACGGAAAGGCTTAAATATCTTCGCGCGCCAGCTACCCTCCGACTGTTTCTCGGTCCACGCACGCAGATTCTTCTCGGCGTATTGGCGGATCTGCGGTTCGAGGCCCGTCTTTTTGACGGAATGGCGAAGCGTCAAATAATAGTGCTGACCGACGAGCGAGAAGATCAATCCCGCAACGTTCCCCTTAAAACCGCTCTTCGCCATAAAACGCTTTGCTCGCCCTTCGGTCGGCTGCAGAAGCGCTCCCATCGAGATCTCGAACCACGGCGCAGAATTCTGCACACGCGGATGATAAAGCCCCGGAAGGTCGCCCTTTACCGGCACATCCATATTCTTTAGTCTCGGGTCGTTGATAAAATCGACGAGTTTGATCCGCTCGATGCCGCGAGTCTGTTCGACGGGCAGGAAATCAAGCGCCTTGTGGATCGCCGCCTCGTAGTCCTTTGGAAGCGTAAAGGTCGCAGCGTTCTCGATACGTAATTTAGTAGTTTTCGCGGCCTTCTGGCCCGCGGTTGCAATCGCCATAACTTTCTCTAAATTGTAATGGGTTCGCCGAGATTAGTAAATTCCGCCACCGATTGTGGCAGCGACGCAACACATTTTCGATGTGATCCGGGCAAAATACGTTGAAATCCTCAATAATCTCGCTCGGCATAGCTTTTGCTTGAGATACCCGTGAAGATGGCGAACCAGACAACTCTCGCAAACTCAATATCGGCCGGCGGCATCGGACTTCACACCGGCGTCGAAGTCAATCTATCGCTAAAACCGGCGCCGGAGAATACGGGCTACGTCTTTGTGCGCACGGATCTCGACAATTTCGAAATACCCGCTTCGGTCGAGTTCATCTCGCATTGCTCGTATGCAACAACGCTGATGCGGCGCGGCGTCGTGCTCTCCACCTGCGAGCATCTTCTATCGGCACTCAGAGGCAGTTGGATCGACAATTGCTTCATTGAACTCGACAGCATCGAGGTGCCGATCCTCGACGGTTCAAGCGAAAATTTTGTCGATCTTCTCGAAAAGGCTGGCACCATCGAACAGGATTCGCCTCGACGCACGCTCGTTGTAAAAGAGAAGGTTGAGGTCGATCAGAACGGCCGCAAGATGTCGATCGAGCCGGCAGATCAATTCGAGATCGACTGCGTCATCGACTTTCCGCATCCTTTTATAAAGCGGCAAAAATATCGCTTCGTTATGAAGAACGGCTCCTTCGGGCGTGAGATCGCATCTGCGCGGACCTTCGGTTTCGCGGAAGAGATCGATATGCTCCGCAAGGCGAATCTCGCCCTCGGCGGTTCGCTCGATAATGCGATCGTCCTGACAAAGGACGGAATGCTAAATGAAACTCCGCTGAGGTTCGCGGACGAATTCGTCCGGCATAAAATTCTCGACATCATCGGCGACGCGGCCCTCGTCGGAATGCCTATACAAGGCCGCATCACCGCCGAGAAAAGCGGTCATTCTGTCCATGCTCAATTGATGACGAAGCTACTCGAAACTGAATCAGCCTGGGAGATCGTCTAAACAGCGCAACGCATTTTATCTGCCGGAGCCGCCCGCGTCCTTAGCGTTCACATCCCAATCCGGCGAATGAAAGATCCCTTCCTTATCGATCCGCTTATAGGTATGCGCGCCGAAGTAATCGCGCTGTGCCTGTATCAAGTTCGCAGGGAGCTTTTCGGCTCGAAAAGCATCGTAATAGTTAGAAGCCGAGCTTAGGCCAAGTGCAGGTATTCCGTGCCGCAAACAGGCGGAAACCATCTTCCGCAAACCGCCGCCCGAACGCTTTAGCATCTCGGAGAATCGAGCATCGACCATTAAGTTTGCAAGCGACGGCGTTTCCGTGAACGCCCGACGCATTTCCTCAAGCATTGCCGAGCGGATGATGCACCCGCCGCGCCAGATCTTCGAGATCGCGGCGAGGTCAAATCCATACGACATCTCGTTCGAGGCGGCTTGCAGCAGCGACATACCTTGGGCATACGTGATGATGAACGCCGCAGTTAGTGCGTGATGCATCTCGGTCTCCTCGATCGGTGAACTCGTATCGGTGAGGTCCTTGCCGAAAACGCCGCCGACCGCGTCACGAACGCTCCTCAGTGCCGAAATTTGCCGCATCGAAACTGCCGAATCTATCGTCGGTATCGGGATGCCGAGGTCCAATGCCGCCTGCGAGGTCCACTTGCCGGTACCTTTCTGTCCCGCTTCGTCCAGCACTTCATCAACCAAGAATTTGCCTGTCCCCGGATCGACCTTGCTGAGTACGATCGCCGTGATCTCGATCAGGAACGAGTTAAGCTCGGTCGTATTCCATTTCGCAAAGACCTCGGCGATCTCGCTGGCCGAAAGCCCTTTCGCCCGTCGAAAGTAATCATACGTCTCGCTGATGATCTCCATCAGTCCGTATTCGATACCGTTGTGGACCATCTTGACGAAGTGTCCGGCTGAACCGGTTCCCATATACGCAACGCACGGTTCGCCATCGACCTTCGCGGAAACCGCTTTCAAAATATCTTCGATGCGGTCGTAATGCGCCCTCGTTCCGCCGGGCATAATGCTTGCGCCGTGGCGTGCACCTTCTTCGCCGCCGCTGATGCCGATCCCCATAAAGCCGATCTGTTTCGCAGATAGCTCGGCGATGCGGCGGTCAGTGTCAGTGAAATGGGAATTTCCGCCATCGATGATGAGGTCGTCCGCGCTCAAATGCGGCGTAAGGTCTGCGATGACGGCGTCAACTATCTTCCCGGCCGGCACCAGAAGCATAATGTTTCGCGGGCTTTGGAGCTTTGAGAGGAACTCCGGAATATCCTTGCCGACATCGACCGGCATCCCCGCTCCTTCCGTCAGCAGCAGTTCGCGTTTCCCAGCGTCGAGGTCGTAACCAACGCCCGCAATGCCGTGTTCCGCAACATTCAACAGAAAATTTCGCCCCATTGTACCGAGGCCGATCATTCCGAAATTCGCTTTATCCATATCTAAGAATTATCACAAAGACCCGACCGAAACGAATTAGCGAGCGAGCGTTTCACTCAGCTGACGATCAAACTTGCCAAATATCGCTTAGCCCAAGGCCTTCGCCAAACGTACCCGGCATCTCGTCAAACATCCACCAACAAGAGACGACCATCTGACAGAATGCCCATTGCCTGATCGTCTTTGCTTCAACCTCAAACGCGGAAGCAAATTCCGCGATCGCTCTGTCGAGTTTGCCTGCAAGTCGCGTATTCCATTCGAGCCAGTTGTAGTGGTTGTTCAAAAAAACCCCGATGTCGTAGCCGACGTGGCCGATGATCCCTTTCGGATCGATCGCAAGGAACGGCTCGCGATCCGCCGAAAGAATATTGCTGTGGTGAAGGTCTCCGTGGAGCAGGAAAATATTCTTCGTATCGGCCGAGAGCTCGGAGTACATCACGAGGGCGCGTTCGGCATAGCTCCGCGGAAAATCCGTCCCCAACGCCCGCCTTAATCCGTCGAACCAATCATCAAGCCGTATGAACCCACCTGCAGAACGCGGCACCGGCCGCAGAACGCGTTTGAGAACGTCGATCGCGACGGCGACCGCCTCGCTTTGATCGTTTCGACAAACTGACTTCAGATTTACGCCCGGACGCACGCATTCCAAAAGCATTGCCTGATATTCGCCATCGAATTCAAGCAGTTTGACGACGCCTCGGCCATTTGCGAGTCGCAGATATTCGGCCTCTCCAAAGATCTCTGCATCCTCGAGCGGAAGCCCGAGCTTCAGGATCGCCGGTCGCCCGCTCACAAGTTTCGCTGTCGCGACAAAATTAAAGGAAAGATCGCGGACGTGTTTTCCTGCCGTGATGTTCCATTTTTGTTCGAGGGCAGAGACTGTCGTCGGTAGCTTTTCGAGCCAATCTGCGCCATTCGCGCCGCAGAGCGCGAGGGCGTTCTCGACGAAAGCTCTTGGAAATCCGTCTCCGATCCCTTTGCTCATTGTTCGGAAGATACCTCAAGGCAACGTGAACTTATCGAATCCCGACTCCGCCTTTAGTGTCCGAGTCGCTTAACGAAAGCGCTCTTTAAGGTCTTTTCGATCTCGGCGTGCAAAGGCAGGTCCTCGGTCGCATTAATGACTTGATTTCCGCACTTACCGCACAGAAGATACGCGATCAACACACCGTGTTCGCGAAAGATAAAAGCGTTCAGCGAAAGAGAGCGCTTCTGCTTGAACTTCATCGCCGAGATTGCTTTTCCGCAGCCCGGACACCCGTCGCCGTCGTAGAACCAATGAGTTTTGATGGCGCTGCCAAACTGAATTTGTGCCTGCCGAAAAAGCGGTTCCAACATAGCGTCGATCTCGTTCTTATCCATATTTCGAGTCTCTCTCTTGCCGTCCGGGCGCAAGCGGTTATAAACTGCCTTTGCACGCAATATGTTATCACTCAAAGACGCGATCCGCCCGACGACAATTCTTGAACCCGAAAAACTCCGTTCGCTCATTGGCCTCGACCTCGTCGTCATCAGCGAAACTTTTCAGCACACGGGAAGCTTCAAGTTCCGTGCCGCCTACAACGTCGTTCTGAATCGGCCGGAGAGCGAATTCGTCGGCGTTTCATCAGGGAATTTCGGCCAGGCACTCGCCTATGCCTGCAAGCTTTTGGGACGTAAATGCACGGTCGTAATGCCGCATAATTCGTCGAAGGTAAAGGTCGATTCCGTGCGTTCATACGGGGCCGTAGCCGACCTGATAAACGTCAACGAAGTGAGCCGCGTCGAGCGTCTCGAACAACTGCGCCGGGAGCGGCCCGATGCGTATATGGCAAGCGCGTTCGATGACCGTCTCGTGATCGAAGGAAATTCGTCGCTCGGTGATGAAATGATCGGACTCGGGCTCGACGCGGTCGTCGTTCCCATCGGCGGTGGCGGGTTGATATCAGGTACTATCGAAGCATTTGAACGTGCGAGAACGCCGATCGAGATCATCGGTGCGGAACCCGCGATGGCGAACGACGCCGCGCGTTCGCTAAAGGCCGGCAAGATCGTCCCGAATGACGTCGAACCGCAGACCGTCGCCGACGGCACGCGGACGCTCTCGGTCGGCGACCTCACTTTTCCCGTCATCCAACGCGGCGTCAAAGAGATCCTAGAGGTCTCGGAAGAAAACATCGTCGAGGGCCTAAAACTCTATTTTTCGCACGCAAACCTCAAATGCGAGCCGACCGGCGCACTCTCGCTCGGCGCCGTCCTGCAAAACACTGATCGCTTTCGCGACAAACGCATCGGCGTAATCGTAAGCGGCGGCAACGTTGACCCCGACCTCTACGCCCGCCTGCTCACGTAAAGAAGCTCCGTTCCCCGCGTCCCATAGCGAATCACAGCATCTGGCCCATAGCGTCAGCTATGGGAATCGTGTTACCAAACCAGTCCTCAAGCTTCGCTTCTCGCCGTGCGGCTTCGCCTTCGGACCTTCACAAATCCCCCGGAGCCTACGCCTACGCCTACGCCTCCGACTTCTCAAACGTTTCGACGCTTGTAAATCTGCCGTGGACGGGACTCTGATAACGCGCTTGAGCGAATTCGAGGCCTGATTCTGCTTCTTTTTCGTAGCCGGTATAATCCTGTCTGACAGGCGGGACACCGTAGCCGACTCCGACGTTTCGCTCCGCCGTGATCGCCTCCTCACCAAACGCCATAAAGTCCTTCCGCGACGTAACATTGCCGCCGCCGTCTGTCGTAACACGCGTACTCCCCAAATGATCGAGCGTTACATAAGTCGTCCCCGAACCCGTCTCCGTCGAGATCAAACGCGTGCCCGCATAACCGTAGCTCGTCGTTGCGACGGTCGGCAGGCCGTTCCTTTCCATCGGCGGAGTCGTCGTCCATTCTTCGATCGACGCCCCACCCGCGTCATAGACGCAGTTCACATCAAGCAAAGCATTCGGCATGGCTTATTTTGGCTCGGCGCATGAGCGACGAATGTCAGCCAATTCTGTGGAGATCATCGGCAGCCGCTCATCGTCGAAGAGGTCTTTGAAGATAGTACCGCAAGCCTTTTTAGGTTGATCCGACCTGCTCTTCCACATCATAGCTTCGTCATAAGCCCTTGACTCAGCTTCCGCCTTAAGCTGCAGTTCTAAATCGGAGCCTGTTATCGAATCCAATGTCTCAGCATCGGCGATCGGCTTAAGCATCTCGAAGTATTGGCGAAGATAGAGTACGCGCTCGACCTTCACCCGAATGATATCTCCGTACCATTTGAAACCTACCTCGAAATGAACCTGTTTTATTCCTCGAGCCTTCATTTCATCCATCCAAAAATAATGAGGCCCGTGCCCCCTATCTCCCATCTCTAGGCGCAGCCGCATCGGGTTGAGCGGATCTAGCGATTTGATCACCTCGGCATAGAAGGGGTCGTGCTTTTCAATCTTTCGCTCTTGTTTACTGGCTTGTGCAAATCCCGTAAGCGAAAATGCAACTAGCACCGTGACCACAAGCGGAATAACGACTCGACATTGGTTGACCATACCTTGTTTCTGCGTTCTTATGTGCATTTCTATTTTGGTAAAGACCTGTCCGGAAGCGTCGCCCGAATTGCCTTTTTTTGTTTGCCTGAAAAATACCATTTTGCCCGAAATTCGCCTCCTCCGAACCAATCAGATCCATAGAAAGTCGAGGTTAAGATTCCTCTCGATTCATGGCCAGGGTTCCTCAGGAGATAATGCGCGATTTCATGAGAGCCCGCTCGGCCAAGCGCGACACCTAGGTTCTTATCAATATTTCTATTGAACTCGTCAGCTGCCGCTGTGCTACCGATACCCGATGTCCTTGCCAGTTTCATAATATCTTCGACAAAGACATAACCAGTTTCCGTGGGAATACCACTCGGAGAGGGCAACGTGGCTCCGAAAGCATCCCTAGCTTTAGTGTACCCCTCGTTGTTAAGGGCGATGGTTAAATAGTAGTCAGCCTCACCGGCAACAAATTCGACGATAACATTTATCTCTTTGTATATTGATGAAATCTCATTCTCCATCGTCGTCCGAGTTTCGGCACTGACCAATTGCTTTGGATCCTGAACTCTAACTTTCAGTGATTTTGGGTTTTCGAAGCGTAGCCCAGGAAATGTTGCAAATAGCTTCTTTAGGCCAAACTGTCTAACAAATTCATCGACAAGAGATTCCTGCCAGCCTTGCAACTGGCCGCTGTAATAGTAGCCCGTATAGCCGCCGCCGCCACCGTCTGAATTAGCACAACGTCCGCCGCAGGCGCCGGTGGTGTATTCGGAAAGGAGGCCGAGGGGGTCGGTGAATTTGTATGGGGAGTTCAACGCGTATGAATACCTATTAAAGGTTTGCGGGTTCTTGATTGTCGCAGAGGCGGTCAGCGGGTCAACAGAAGTGAACCTGCCGTGCACCGGATTCTGATAACGAGCTTGTGCGAATTCGAGGCCGCTCTCGGCTTCTTTTTCGTAGCCGGTGTAGTCCTGCCGTACGGGCGGGGTGCCGTAGCCGACTCCGACGTTTCGCTGCACCGTGATCGCCTCTTCACCAAACGCCATAAAGTCTTTGCGAGAAGTGACATTACCGCCGCCGTCTGTCGTCACTCTCGTACTTCCCAGATGATCTAAGGTTACATAAGTCGTCCCCGAACCCGTCTCCGTCGAGATCAAACGCGAGCCCGCATAGACATAACTCGTCGTCGAAACGGACGGCAAGCCGTTCCTTTCCATCGGCGGAGTCGTCGTCCACTCCTCAATAAGAGTCCCGCCCGCATCATAGACGAAATGCGTTACGATATTTGAAGAGGAAATGAGCTTCCTCACACGCTTCCCCTCGCCGTCATACGCGTACTCCGCAAGCTTATTACTCAAACCATCTTTCAACACCGTCTGCCTGTTCTCCGCATCGAGCACGTACCGCTGCCCCGTCGCATCGACCGTCAAAGACCCGTTCGCATCGTACGTGTAACCCTGACCGCTTGCGAATCTATTGGTCGCCGCATTGAACGACGGATTGCACCGCGCCGCAGGGCAAGCCCCCAACGTCGTCGTATGCCCCGTTCCCGTCACAAAATTCTTGTTCCCGTAACGATCATAAGAGAACTCCTGCTTCCATGTCTGCGTCGAAGAAATGCTCTCTGTCGCGGTCGTTAACCTGTTCAGCGCGTCGTACGCATAGGTCTGCGTTGCAGTAAAGCCCGAACTTCCACCGACCGTCGGCACAGTGATCTTCTGCTCCAGCATCGAGCCGTTGTTGTCATTGTTGCCCGTAGTGTTGTATTTGTATTCGAGTTTCAGCAGGCTCGTATCAGTGCTCGATGTCCCAAGCCCGATCTGCGTTGCTACAAGGCCGGTACAAAAAACGTAAACCGCCATCAGCTCAACGTCACCATCTTTTTTCTTCCGCGTCTATTAGGTTGTCGTAAAGCGTCGCCCAAGCCAGATTAAAGAGGTCATCTTGCGTCCACTCGTCTCCATTGATCTCTGGCCTTGGAACCCACACGTTAACATAAATCGGAAAGGATTCTAGAGAACGAAACGCTTCTCGCTCTTCGACAAATCGATTCGACAAATAGAATTCTCTTTCCGATACATCTGACAATTCATACGTGGAAAGGTTCACGGGAATATCAGTTTCAACGAGGAGATATTCTCTATCGCCAACTCTCCGCCAGTCAAACTTATCTATTCGTCTTACAACGGCGAAACTCTGAGATTCAGAAGATGTCAGATACAAGGTTTTCCGTGTCATAGCCGCGGCCTCAGGGGGTTAACACCTAAAATTCTAACTGAACCCCGGTCTAACGAGAACTTGTCATATATTTCGGCCCATGCCACGTGCAAGAGATCGTCAAACGAATCAACATTCTTGTTATTGGCGACTTTTGGCATCGATACATGGACGTAAAGCGGGAAGGAACGGAGTTCGTTAAAGTTTTCCTGCTGTTCAACAAACCTATTGTTTAAGTACAGAACAGAGGTCGCCGTTTTAGGATCGTCCGGGTATTCAAGAGGCCAATCGACAGCGACAGCCAAACAACGCTGTTGTTGAATTAATCTCCACTCGTACAACGTAACTTTTCTAACCCGGCGTAGAAGGTTGTACTCTTCGGAAGTCAGAAATAGTGTCTTAGTTTTCATAATCTGGGCCTTAATGGCAACGTACCGTAAATAATCACGTTCTTAACTGAGAAAGGACTTTGTTATCAATAGATCTCCTCCGAGTTTTATCAAACTTAACTTCCTTTACAGGGGTCTCGCCCAGATATTCAATAGCTCTTTCCGAGAGTCGAACCCAAGTACCTGAGATATCGTCCTCTTTCAAGTCAGGCATTAAGAAGACATGATACGTAGTTTCGTAATCTTCCTTGCTCTCGTCGAACCTGCAGTCAAAAAGGAACAGTGTCTTATCTTCCAAAACAAGGAATATCCTTGGAACATCCCAAAAGTCCCGGTAATGCTTAATCGGAATTGAACTCATATTTGTGCTCCTATTGAATTCGGTTCGCTCGCGGGACCGGATTAGGAAATAGCGGTGAAAAGGTCGACCTAATTCCTTCCGTTACATTCACATGACGTAGATTTAGATTTCCTCCGCGAGTCATTTCAGGTACGAGAACTACCGACCCACCGCTATCAACTATTGCCTTCATCGTTGTGAACCGTATTTGCCCATGAGGAACATAGGCGGCGGCATCTTGAACGGACGCTCCGAACGCCGCAGAGAAGGGAGTTCCAAGTGGCGGTATAGCAGACGTGCCGCCTCGAACGATAATAGAATTTGGCCGTAATGAATCTTCGTCAGTTGTTGTAGTCGTTGTTGTCGGAGTCGCGGGAGCGGGAGAAGGCGCCTGCACTGTGGACGCTAGTGCTAAAATCACAGCCGCAGGCGCAAGCATCGACGCAATCATGGACCTGCCAAGCAACCCGACCACGCGACCTATGACGGGAGCCGCACCAGGCGGAGCAGTCGTTACGGGTGCCGGAACTCCGGGTGCGATTACCGGAGGCGGTCCGACAAAGCCCGCCGTAGGAGCCTGCTCAAGCGGACGTGCGGTGATCTCAGATGAAACGGTAGCGGTTGTAGTTTCAATCAGCGGAGGCGTATCGCTGAATTCAACCGTTCCAAGATCGATAGGATAACACCCCGTCGCAGCCATGTTACACGGATTTGTTACCACGAAGCCATCCGTCGTCGGTCCGCAGTTCGGGTTCTCGGGCGGGCAACCCATCATCCCGCTCGGGTCAACGTAATTCAGCGGATTGTTCGCAACATAGACGTATCGGTTAAAGGTTTGCGGCCTAGCTTTCCGAGCGGAGGCCATCAACGGGTCGGGTGAAGTGAATCTACCAAAACCACTTCCGAACATTCTAGCCTGAGCGTAATCGAGATCGGTTTCGGTGTCGCGTTCGTAGCCGGTGAACTGCTTCCTAACTGAGTCGGTGGCGTAGCCGAGGCCTGTGGTGCGGCCGCCGGTGCCGTCGATCTCTTCGCCGAACGGCATATAGTCGTGGCGGGCGATGACTGAGCCGTTGTTGTCGGTGTTGATGCGCGGCGAGCCGAGATGATCTGCCGTCAGGTAGTTTGTTCCGTCGGGCTTTTCCGTTGAGAGCAGTCTTCCGCCGGCATAGACGTAGCTTGTCGTAACGGGGCCTTCGACCTTACAATCCCTCTGGCCTTGCTCGCAGTTCGGCACGGCTGTGAATATCTCCTCAACGAGTCTGCCCGCCGCGTCGTACAGGAACAATGTCCCGCCCGTTGCGTCGATCTTCTTGATCCGCTTGCCGTCTCCGTCGAACGCGTAAGTGCCGATCAGA
>DAORTR010000031.1:0-23169 GCA_035432765.1 Pyrinomonadaceae bacterium | reverse complement strand
GCAGCTTGACCGAAAAAATCTTCCCAGAATCGGTCAAATTGAGCGAACTGCGGAAAATTACTGGGCTTGGGGCGTTTCAGCGAGCTGTTTTTCGAGTTGAACGATAAAGGAACGGACCGAGGTCGCTTCCGGGGTATCCGGAAAGATGTCGAGAAATTGGTTATAAAGCGATATGGCCTCGGTATATAGGTGCCTTCGCTCGTAAACAAGGCCCAAAAGCTGGTAGAGGACGATGGCGTCGGGTGCGCTGCCGAGTTGTTTCAGTGCGACTTTAAGATTCTTAGCGGATTCATCATAGTTTGTCTTCTCGGTGTCAAGGTCGCCTTCGCCGCCGGCAGTTTCGGCCATCTCCTTATATAGAAGGCCAAGGCCCGTATAGGCCTCGGGTTGAAAGCCCTTGCCCTCGACGATCGCTCTTTTGAAGGCTGCGATGGCCTTTTCTGGATATCCGCCGTCCTTTAGAATGCGGGCTTCGACTGCCGAGACCTCAGCGATGCCGGGACGAAGGCGTCGCACGGCTGCGATCGTCTTTTGGGCCGCCAGAACGTCTGCATTGTCGTTCTGGAGCCTTGCCATCGCGATATATGCATCGACGAACCCCGCCCGTAGTTTGATCGCCTCCGCATATGCGGCTATCGCCTTTTCACGGTCGATCTGAGCGAGCCTTCCCGCCTCCTGGAACTTCAATTCGGCCTTGTCCTTTGTGATGACGAGCGGCACGTTGATCTCGCCTTTAGCAGCCGAGGGCAAACGCTCGATCTTTTCTATAAACCCATCGCAGCGGAGCTTTAGAGTGTGGCTCGCAGCGGAAAGCTTCCTGATCTTTAGCGTTCCGTCCTCGGCGGTTCGGCCGTAAGATACGCCGTCGATGAAAACCTGCGTATTCGGTTCGGTCTTGATCGTGATCGAACGCGCCTGCGCATTTACGCAGATATTCAACGCGAAGACCAAGAGAATGCTCGTGATGATAAAGCTCAACTTCATAACTCACCGCAGATCTGCGGGGCCGGTTGCCGGAAGACCGCAAAGTTTGCCGTATAGTTCTAATATACGCTAAATGAGCCGATAAGGCGTTCTTTGCCCTTCTCCGCTTCAACGGCGAGCCGCGTCACACGGCATTTTTGCGTTTGCTTTTCATGGATGCTCATTTATAATCGAGAGTTCGTGGCTGGGTAGCTCAGCTGGTTAGAGCACAGGATTCATAACCCTGAGGTCGGGAGTTCAAGTCTCCCCCCCGCCACCATTCAGACCCATGATCGCGAAGGGCAATTAGCCACGCCATTTATGACGTAATGTCGCTCGACAAGTTAAGGTAAGGGCGTTTTAGCTTTCTTACCTTCGATCACTTTAGCCAAACAAATTCATCCGGATCGTGAAAGTAATGTTCCTGCTGTAACTCCGTAGGAGCGGAATGTTTATAGAATCGCATTCACCTGAACACA
Source organism: Pyrinomonadaceae bacterium (assembly GCA_035432765.1). Taxonomy (GTDB): domain Bacteria; phylum Acidobacteriota; class Blastocatellia; order Pyrinomonadales; family Pyrinomonadaceae; genus OLB17. The sequence goes on along the minus strand of DAORTR010000031.1, from coordinate 21,727 downwards.
AATCTCCGCAGGAGCGGCATATGGTTTGTTTCGCACCATACGGGGCTTGCATTTTTTCTTTCGCTTACTTCTATAAACATTTGGCTCCTAACGGAGCCACTTGGACGGGAAATAATAGCCGGGATTTTTCCTGCATTTGCGTTTATCTGCGCGTATTCGCGGTTCCCGATGGCGCCGCAGATGCGCGCAGAGCAAACACAGATCTCAACGATGTGCCGCTTCGCGGAGGCTTTTCGGACAGCCTCATCCTATTCGGAAAGGAAAAAGTCAGTGTTCGTCGTTCTTGGCGAATAGTTCCTTGAGCCATTTGAACGGCTTTTTGATAACTGAACCGGTTTTATCGAGGATGGAACGCTTCTCGCGGCGCTTTTCGGGTTCGACAGCAGACACTACCGTCCGATTCGTCTTCTTTGCGGTAAAAGATGCTACTTTCGACTCTTTGGCAACGGGTTCCTTGAACTCATACTTCTCGCCTTTCGGGATAACGATACTCGTCGTTTCGAAGTTACCGTCAAAAGTTACGACCTGATTCTTCCGAAACTTTCGACGCGGGATGGTTCGTCGGACCGGTTCGACATCGACGTTCTCAGTGGCTTCGTCCGGATCGAGATCTACGGCCACATCCGCAGTCGGATCGAGCTCAGCGATGGTCGTTCTCGTATAGAACGGTGCCGCGATCGGCGTCGTTACTACCCGAGCGAACTCCTGCCGCCCCGCCTCCGTCGCGTTATACGCGGTATAGGCAAGCTGCGCACAGCAGACAGCAACGATCGCTAAAACGAGCCTCTTCATAACCTTAGAGCGCCATGTCGGCGTTAAACAAATGCCAACACCAAAACTTAGTATAGCCGAAACGCAAAAAGGTTGTTAGTCATTCGCCATACAAAGTGCACTTTTTTTGCAATTTCGAAGAGACACTACCATCACGCATAAGAACGCGCCTCCGAAAAGTGGGTTGTGCGGCGAGCGTTCTTGCCGCCGATCAGATCGCTGATACCTTTGATGTTGAGCGTATCTTGAAACCGCAGTAACTGATACAATATCGTTGCACCAAAAGTTTTCGGGAGGGCCGGCTTTACCGGCTGAGATTCGCCTTCTTATAGGGCGTGATCCTTGGAACCTGATGCGGATAATACCGACGAAGGGAGATAACGATGAACGATATTCAAAAGACCGCACAACCTGCGGCAGAAACGACTGACACACCGACGCACCTGCCCGCCTCGCAGAAGATCTATATCGAGACGAACGGCGATCTTGTCAGAACCGAGAGCGATCGCGACCGGAGCGATGGTTACACATTACGCGTGCCATTCCGCGAGATCTCGCTTTCACCTTCGCGAGAGATGGACGGCACACTAATTGAGAATCCGCCCGTACGCGTCTATGACACGAGCGGGGCTTGGACCGACCCCAACCAACGACCGGACATTCGCGAAGGTTTGCCTGCACTTCGCCGCGGATGGATCGAAGCGCGCGGCGACACGGAAGAATACGAAGGCCGCGAGATCCTGCCACAGGACAACGGCTATCTAACGAAAGGCGCTGAAGAGTTCGCTCGTGTCAGTAGCCCGCACGTTAGTAAGGGCTTATCCTCCCGCAACGGCGAGCTTGAAGAATTCCCCGGCCTCGAACGCTCGCCGCTTCGCGCTCGGTCAGGCCAATGCGTCACGCAGATCCATTACGCTCGCAAAGGCATCATCACGCCCGAGATGGAGTATATTGCGATCCGCGAGAATCTCGGACGGAACGCGGATACTCTTGTCCGCAAAGCGGAGCGAAGCGACCGCTCATCGCTCAGTCATCAACATCGCGGCGAATCATTCGGCGCCTCGATACCGGAATTCGTAACGCCGGAATTCGTTCGCGACGAGGTCGCCCGCGGACGTGCGATCATCCCTGCGAACATCAATCACCCCGAAAGCGAGCCGATGATCATCGGCCGCAATTTTCTCGTCAAAATAAACGCAAACATCGGCAATTCGGCGATCGCATCGTCGATCGAGGAAGAGGTCGAGAAGATGCGTTGGTCAACGCTGTGGGGAGCCGACACCGTGATGGACCTCTCGACGGGGAAGAATATCCACGCGACGCGCGAATGGATCCTGCGAAACTCGCCCGTGCCGATCGGCACAGTGCCGATCTATCAGGCGCTCGAAAAGGTCAACGGCAAGGCCGAAGACCTGACCTGGGAAATTTACCGTGACACGCTGATCGAGCAGGCCGAACAAGGCGTCGATTATTTTACGATCCACGCCGGAGTTCGCCTGCCGTACATTCCGATGACAGCAAAACGCACGACGGGCATCGTCTCACGCGGCGGTTCGATCATGGCGAAATGGTGTCTGGCGCATCACGAAGAGAGTTTTCTTTACACGCGATTCCGCGAGATCTGCGAGATAATGCGGACATATGACGTCAGCTTTTCTCTTGGCGACGGACTGCGTCCCGGCTCGATCGCTGATGCCAACGACGAAGCGCAATTCGCCGAACTCGATACGCTTGGCGAACTCACGAAGATCGCTTGGGAGATGGATTGCCAAACGATGATCGAAGGCCCAGGCCACGTGCCGATGCATCTGATCAAAGAAAATATGGACAAGCAGTTGGAAGTCTGCGAAGAAGCACCTTTCTACACGCTCGGGCCGCTCACGACCGATATCGCTCCGGGCTACGATCACATCACTTCGGGCATCGGTGCCGCGATGATCGGTTGGTTCGGCTGCGCGATGCTCTGCTACGTAACGCCGAAAGAACACCTCGGCCTGCCGAACAAGCAGGACGTAAAAGAAGGCGTCATCACATACAAACTCGCCGCCCACGCCGCAGACCTCGCGAAAGGCCATCCTGGCGCGCAATACCGCGATAACGCTTTGAGCAAGGCTCGCTTCGAGTTTCGTTGGGAAGATCAGTTCAACCTCGGCCTCGACCCCGAAAAAGCAAAGGAATTTCACGACGAAACGCTCCCCGCCGAAGGTGCAAAACTCGCCCACTTCTGCTCGATGTGCGGCCCGCACTTCTGCTCAATGAAGATCACGCAAGAGGTCCGCGAATTCGCCGCCGAACAAAACATCGAAGCCGAAAAAGCTCTCGCCGTCGGTATGTCCGAAAAGGCAAAGGAGTTTGTAAAAAGCGGAAGCGAGATTTATCAAGGCAATTTGCCGGACGGGGCGAAGGATCTGATCTAGGCCGAAAACTTTAGGAATCAAAGGGAATGAAGATTGCACCAGAAGGGGCGCGGAAACCATAGATGTCCAAGCATTTTGCAGAAAAAATATTGAGAGGCCTTTTTGCTTCGATACTGTTTTTGAGTTTATTGGGATCCGAGATACAGGCTCAAACTAAGCCGCCTTTCACCAACCCAAATTGGAGCAAAGCGTATCCGGCGTTTAAGATCGCGGGGAACCTGTATTATGTAGGCAGCTACGACTTGGCCTCTTACCTGTTGGTGACGCCGAAAGGAAATATTCTGATCAACACCGGGCTCGATGATTCCTATGCGCTCATTAAGAGCAGCATCGAGAGTTTGGGGTTTTCGCTAAAGGACACGAAAGTCCTTTTGATCACGCAGGCGCATTATGACCACACAGGAGCTTTGGCGCGGATAAAACGAGAAACGGGGGCGAGGTTATTGGTCAATGGGTCGGACGAAGATGCCTTAAGAACCGGCGGAAAGTCCGACTATGAGATGGGAAAATACGGCGAAACTTTTGAACCCGTGGTCCCGGACGAACTCTTAAAAGATCGTTCGACCATAAAATTGGGCGGCACAAAAGTTAAATTGCTAAGTCATCCCGGCCATACCAAAGGCTCGTCTAGTTATCTCGTCAAGGTCAAGGACGAAGATCGAAGCTACAAGGTCCTGATCGCAAATCTGCCGTCGATAATAATTGATGGGAAATTTTCTGCGGTTGCTGCCTATCCTGACATTCAAAAAGACTACGCCTATACTTTCAAGGCGATGAAAAAGCTCGATTTTGATCTATGGGTCGCTTCTCATGCCAGCCAATTCAACCTGCACAAACTCCGAAAGCCGGATGATCGCTATGACCCGACTATATTTGGCGATAAGAAGGCATTTTTCGAGGCAATAAGCGATCTGGAAAAGGCATATCAGGAAAAGCTTAAAGATGAAGGTCCAAAGTAGTTCTTTTGATCTCGCTCGACGCCGAAGCAGAAGTTACCGCTGGCCCGCGCCGCTTCGGGGAACAATATCCCCGTTCGCCGTGCCTCCCGACGTTTTTAAACATTAATAGAATTCAGCCGTAATGACTTTCGACTATTGAAATCATTATTCGGCGAAACCCATCACTCCGGACGAATGTTTTCGGAGATCAAAGAAATGTCTATAGATGGTGAAGTAAATGAATAGATCCTTAACGAACTTTCTGGTTTTTTTGCTTTTGATTGTTTTGCTGCAGTCGTCTGTAATTGCGCAAAATTCGCTGGATGTTCTGTATCAGAATAAGCAGTATTTTGATCTCCGAGATGAACTGGCAAAGCATTCCAAGGGGAAGTCCACGGAGCTTTTGTTCTATCGCGGTGTGATCGCTAATCGGTTCAATCAAAATCAAAAGGCAATCAGTCTTTTTCAACAGTATTTGCAAAAACGTGATCCCGAAAAGTCGGTCGAGGCGTACGAGGAACTCGCCGATTCTTATTCGAAAATTGGCCAATATCAAGAGGCGGCGGCAACGTATAAAATTCTGTTTGATCGCTTTGCCGATAAGGTCAGTGCGGAAAAGATCTCTGATTACAAGAATTCGTATGAATTGTGGAATGCCCTCAAAAGCATTTTGCCGCAAAAAGTTCTGATCAGCCGAGACGTAAAACTTCAAGGCAAAAGGGATAAGGCCGATCTATTAAATCTGGCTGTTGGGATCAATGGTCAACCTATGGACCTCGTGTTCGATACGGGGGCGAATCTTTCTGTCATCACGGCCTCTACTGCCAAAAAGCTCGGTCTTAAAATAATCGAATCGTCGGTTTCGGTCGGCTCATCAACCGACGTTAACGTGAACTCGAAACTTGCGGTCGCCGATATTAACCTTGGCGATGCGATCATCAAACATTCCGTTTTTTTGGTCGTGGAAGACAAATCGATGTATTTCCCGCAGATCGACTATCAAATTCACGGCATACTCGGATTTCCTGTGATCGAGGCGCTTGGCAATTTTTCGATCACGCGAAAAGACGAGTTTTTCGTGAGCTCAAAACAGGTGAATTACAAAGCAGAACAGAATCTTTGTTTGGATGGGCTACTTCCTTTAGTTACAGGCGTTTACAAAGATCGCCGAATGGTCTTCAGCCTCGATTCCGGGGCGGATGGTTCGACGTTCTATCGATCATTTTTCAAAGCGGACGAGCAAAATATTGTGAAATCTGCCAGAACCGAAAAGATTAGACTAGGCGGTTCAGGCGGCTCGAAGGACATGAACGCATATATCTTTGAAGGCTTGCAATTGAACATTGCGAATAAGAATGTTCGGTTCAAAAAGGCGGCGATCATTACCGAACCGCTCAACGAGCAAAGCAAATATTTATACGGCAATTTAGGACAGGATCTGATCAGACAGTTCGCAAAAATGACTATGGATCTCAGATCGATGCGGGTAGTATTTGAATAGATCGTAAAGACTTCCGCGGGCGGAGAGCTAGAAGGCACGCTGCGGACTTTTGTAGCGTTGCAATATCGTTCTGCCGTTTAGAGAAAGGTTCTGTTTTTGCTGCACCCAGATCGTAATATCGCGATATTACGATGCAGCAAGTTTGCAGATCAATATATCGTTTCGTGAATACTGGGCGCTTCGGGCGGGCCGTTCTTCAGGTATTCGCCGACCTCGACCTCAGGATAGATATCGCTGTATTTCATCACCTTTGTCGCCCCGACCCGCCGGAAGATGTGTTCGCGTTGAAGTTCATCGGCTGAGTGGACGCCAGATGCGGCGATCAATTCGATAAAGCTCTTGACCGTCGCCTCGTGAAAGTTAGCGACGCGATGCGATTTGTCTTCGACGTTCAGTCCCTTAATGAGCCTTTCGTCCTGCGTTGCGACTCCTGTCGGGCAAGTGTTGAGATTACATTGCAAGGCCTGAATACAGCCTGTTGCGAGCATCATCGCGCGTGCGACGTTCACCATATCGGCTCCGATCGCGATGAGGCGGGCGATATGGAAGCCGTTGAAGACCTTTCCCGAAGCGATCACGCGTATCTCGCGCTTAAGGTCGTATCCCCGCAGCGTATCGACCGCAAAGGAGAGTCCGTCCCGAAGCGGCATCCCGATCGAATCGGCAAACTCGATCGGCGCAGCTCCTGTACCGCCTTCGCCTCCGTCGATCGCGATGAAATCCGGTTTGACGCCTGTCGAGATCATTGCTTCGCAGATCTCAATGAACTCGGCTTTCTTGCCGATACAAATTTTGAAGCCGACAGGTTTGCCGCCCGACAGATCGCGCAACTGCTTCACGAAACGCATCAGACCTTCCGCGCTGTTGAACGTGCTGTGCGCGGGCGGCGAATCAACGGTCGTATGAGGTTTGACGTGGCGGATGGCGGCGATCTCCTCTGTGTTCTTCGTACCCGGCAGAATACCGCCATGGCCCGGTTTTGCTCCCTGCGAGATCTTTATCTCGATCATCTTCACGGTGTCGAGCGTCGCCTTCTGCCGGAAGCGTTCCGGGCTGAAATCGCCTTCGTCCGTCCGGCAGCCAAAGTAGCCCGTCCCGATCTGCCAGATCAGGTCGCCGCCGGGTTCGAGATGATACGGGCTGATTCCGCCTTCGCCGGTGTTCTGGGCAAAGTGACCCATCCGCGCACCGGCATTCATCGCAAGAACCGCATTCTTGCTCAACGACCCGAAACTCATCCCTGAAATGTTCAAGCGGCTCGCAAGATACGGCTGCAGACAATCTTTTCCGCCGACTAGAATTCTCTGTTCCTGTTCGAGATCTTTCGGATTCGCCGCAAAGATCGAATGTTCGATCCACTCGTAGCCCGGACGGTAAACGTCCCATTGCGTGCCGAACGGACTGGTCGAAGTTTGCTTCTTTGCACGCTGGTAGATGACCGATCGGAAGAGGCGGTTGATAGGCTTTCCTTCCGTATCGGTTTCGACAAAATACTGCATTATTTCCGGTCGAACTGTCTCCAAAAGGTAGCGGAAATTTCCGATCACAGGGAAGTTCCTGCGGATCGTCTGCCGCTTCTGAAGCATATCGACGACGCCTACGCCAATGATCGGGCCGACAACGATAAGTGCGATCAAAAAGTACGGACTTATCAGAGAGAGCGAAAGGATCAGGAGGATCGCTATCACGGACGACATCACAAAAATGGTTTTAACACTCATATCAACTTTTGCGGGCCAATGGGCATTTTACTACAAAGAGGCGGCCGACCGGCCTTTGGCACGCTTGCGGCGTTCCCTTCCCCGCGAAATACGCTAACATCTTGATTGTAGCGTAACAGGACGCAATTCTCGCTTGAATGAACACGTCTCAGACCGATAAAAGAACGTTTGCCAAAGCTTCCGCGCTTGCGGCGGCAAGCGCAAAAGGCCTCGGGCTACCAATGCCGCAAAAAATACGTTGCCGGACCCGTTGCAACGAGTGCTATTAGCTTAGTTCTGCGACATTTGATACAAAGAAAATATGACTACGCAGAATGAAAAAGCCGATGTATTCCGAAAACTGCACGTTAAGGGCGAGCCGCTTATCCTTTTTAACATTTGGGACGCGGGAAGCGCCGCGGCGGTCGCCGACAGCGGTGCGAAGGCGATCGCGACAGGCAGTTGGTCCGTCGCCGCTGCAGATGGTTTTACCGACGGTGAGAATCTCTCGCTCGATGCCGCGCTTTTGAATCTCGAACGCATTACGGCTTCCGTCGATCTGCCCGTTACGATTGATTTCGAAGGCGGCTACACGACAGACAATTCCGAGCTTTCGACAAATATCGAACGCGTGATCAATGCCGGCGCGATCGGCATCAACTTCGAAGATCAGATCGTTGGCAGTGACGGACTCTATTCGATCGGCGAACAAGCCGAACGCATTGCCGTGGTCCGCAAAACCGCCGACAACGCGGGCGTTCCGCTCTTTATCAACGCACGCACCGATATCTTCTTGAAGAATCTCGCGACGTACGACGAAACGCACGTTGCCGAGGCGGTCGAGCGTGCAGTCGCGTATGCAAATGCGGGCGCCGACGGCTTTTTTGCCCCCGGCCTGCGAAAGCCTGAGTTCATCAGACAACTCGCCGACGCTTCGCCGATCCCGCTGAATATTCTCGTGATGACGGACACGCCTTCGAACGGTGAACTCGCGTCCTGCGGCGTTGCGCGCATCAGCTACGGGCCGGGGCCGTACAAGCAGATGATCGAGTTCGTGAAGGATTCTGCACACCGAGTTTACGCTTCGCAATAGAGAATTTTATGTCCATACAGATGGTTGACCTCAAGGGTCAGTATCAAAAGATCAAACCGGAGATCGACGCGGCTGTGCTCGAAGTCCTCGGGTCTGCGGCGTTCATAAACGGCCCGGCCGTCTCGCGTTTTCAGGCGTCGCTCGAAAGATATCTCGGCGTCGAACACGTCATCCCTTGCGCGAACGGCACAGACGCACTGCAGATCGCGATGATGGCGCTCGGGCTCGAACCCGGCGACGAAGTGATCGTGCCGTCCTTTACGTTCCTCGCAACGGCGGAAGTCATTGCCCTGCTTAGACTTACGCCTGTTATGGTGGACGTCGATATCGACACATTCTTGATGACGCCGGAGATCTTCGAGCGGGCGATAACCCCGCGGACAAAGGCCGTCGTGCCCGTGCATCTATTCGGCCAGAGCTGCGATATGCAGCCGATCATCGACATCGCCGCCAAGCACAATATCGCGGTCATCGAGGATGCCGCGCAATCCATCGGAGCCGACTATATCTTCCCCGACGGCAGCCGCAAGAAGACCGGAGCGATCGGCGACATCGGCTGCACGTCGTTCTTCCCTTCGAAGAATCTCGGCTGCTACGGCGACGGCGGTGCGATGTTCACAAATGACGCCGATCTCGCCGCCAAAATGCGTTCGATCGCAAACCACGGCCAGGCCGAGCGGTATTATCACGAACGGATCGGCGTGAACTCGCGGCTTGATTCGATACAGGCCGCGATACTCGACATCAAGCTGCGGCATTTGGACGAATATTGCGACGCGCGGCGAAGCGTCGCCGACGCGTATGACGCAGCGTTTTCGGGCATCGAAGGGCTTGCCGTGCCGACGCGTGCCGCGAATTCGACGCACGTTTTTCACCAATACACGCTGCGCGTCCTCGACGGCCGCCGCGATCAGTTGCGCGACCATCTGGCTTCGCTCGGCGTGCCCGCGATGATCTACTATCCCGTGCCCTTGCAGCAGCAGAACGCGTTCCGGCATTTCGTGCCCGCCGGCCTCGCTCTTCCAAACGCCGACCAACTCTGCGCCGAGGTCATCTCGCTCCCGATCCACACCGAAATGGACGCCGCCACGCTCGACACGATCATCAACGCCGTAAAAAGCTTCTTCCGTGCATAGCCCACCAAGAGGCGGAAGCCCGACCGGTAGGGAGGGTGAAGAAAAAAAGGCAATTTCCCACGAAAGGTACGAAAAATATCGAGGCGCCTTCCTCCGAGGTCCCCAACGGGGACAAAGAATATAGCCCAGGGTAAGGCCGACAGGCCGCGACCCTGGGAACCCATCCGCAAACCGATCCCGACCCTGAAAGGGTCGAACACAACCGTTGCTCCCTTTCAGTGAGCGGAGAATTTTTTGGGCCGTGACCAAGCGTTTCACGCTTGGCTTTATTGTGCGTCACATTCGGCGACAGGCTAACATTGCAGAAGCCCGCGCGTGAGCAAGGGCGTAACGCGCATTGCAACCTCACGCTAAACCATTGCATCCACACGCTTTACAGAAAACTTCACTCCGGGGCGAAAAAAACTCTTGACAGCTGAATTTCATTGATGATACATTGTTGCATATGGAATATCTGTTCCATTTTGCACAACAACAGCTGGCACGCGAGCGGAGCTTCATCCGACGCGTTCTCGGCGGAGTTGTGCAGGACTTGGCCGCCAAGTCGAGCGCAATTTCGCGTGCCGCACGGAGCTTTTTCCAACTCTCGGCTCCCGTTTCGCCCGATGCGGCCCGTTCCGTGCTAGAATCTATCGCAGTGACGCCAGAGAACGCCGACTCACCGGAGAACACACCGCCATCGACCGCCGGAATGACGACGAAAGTCGTCAAGGGCTCGCTCTGGACGCTTCTCGGCCAGGTGGCGCCGCTTGCGGTCTCGCTGGTTGCGACGCCCTTCACGATCCGTCTGCTCGGTGCCGAAGGCTACGGCGTACTCATTCTCGTGGGGCTGATCCCGACGTATCTCGGTTTTGCGGATTTCGGTATGGGACTCGCATCGACGAAGTTCGCGTCCGAAGCGTATGCCGCGGGCGACGCCGAACGCGAGGCACGCACGGTGCGGACGGCGGCGGTGATCGCGCTGTGTGCGTCTGTGCCTGTTGCGCTGTTGGTCATTTTGTTTTCGGGGCGACTCGTAACGCTCTTCAACGTGCCCGAACATCTTTTCGCCGAGGCGTCGCTTGCGCTCAAGGTCGCGGCCGTTACCTTCGTGCTGAATTTTCTGAATTCGATATTCAACACGCCGCAGCTCACACGCCTGAGGATGGATCTGAACACATTTGTTACATCGGGATTTCGGATGCTCGGCATCATCGCTACGCCGATCGTGATCTACCTCGGCTTCGGCATACTCGGCGCCATCGTCGTACTGCTCGCCGCAAGTCTTTTGACGCTCGCCGGCCACATCTACACCTCCGGCCGCCTCCTCCCCAAACTCTTTGACCTCTCCCTCGACCGCAACGCCATCCGCCCACTCCTAAAATTCGGCGGCGCATTTGCGATATCGACCGTAGCTGCCTTGTTACTCGGAAGTTCGGAGAAATTCATCCTTGCTCATTCCACAACGATGAAGGAACTTGCGTATTACTCAGTTGCGTTCACTATTGCAACAATGCTAACAATGTTCTCTGGCGCCATGACACAGTCGCTCGTGCCGGCATTTTCGCAGCTTCAGGGAGAGGGCCAACACGAGAGACTATCGGATCTGTACAACAGATGTATTCGCCTTACTTCTATCGCGTTTTTCCCGACAATAGTATTCGTTGCGATCATTGGACGCCCGTTCTTATCGATATGGGCAGGCGAAGACTTTAGCCAACGGAGTATTGGACCCCTTTACATCTTGCTTGCTGGACTGCTACTTAACGCAGTGGCTTTCTTTCCCGCCGCTATGTTAATGGCATCAGGACGGACTCGAACTCTTGCAAAGCTCTATTGGTTCGAATTGGTTGCATACATTCCGCTGGCATTCCTATTGGTCTCATCTTACGGTGCATTAGGAGCGGCTGCGGCCTGGAGTATACGAGTGATTCTAGACACATTTTTACTCTTCCTACTGGCTCGAAGCGCCAGTAGCGTTTCCGTCGATCGGCCGGCGGCGATGGCCGCTATCGCTGTCGCCATATTGGCAATCCCGGCGGGCCTCGTATTGTATTTTGGGTCGCTGACAGGGGTATTGATTGCTATTTCGCTTACTGCATTTGTTGCCTATGCAGTGATGGTCTGGCATTTTGTTTTGACCACGGATGAGCTGGACTGGCTTCGCAGCAGAAAATATGGCCGAGCTAACTTCCAATATTGAACACCTGCCCGAACCGATGACGGAGGAGGTGCTTGTATGTCCTCTATGCGGGAACGCGGATTTTACACTTAAGTTTCGGACACACGACCACCTATACCGTCTCCCGGGGGAATTCGAGTTGGTGGAGTGCAACGGGTGCGGCCTCTTCCGCATGTCGCCGCGGCCTACATTAGATTTGATCGGAATGTATTACCCCGACAATTACGGCGCGTACCGGACGCCGGATGTATTACCTCCTCGAGGGGGAGCACTCAGAGCGGCCGTTCGCGAACGGATCAGACATTCAGTGTTGTCGTCCCTCGGCTACGATGTCGGACAGCTCTCCTTGTGGCAGAGACTCCTTCAACCGTGGTTTGTTAAGCATTTCTATAGTCAAGCATCTTACTCATACGGAGATCGTTTTCCACGGTTCGTTCCGAATGGAAAGGCTTTGGAAGTTGGATGCGGCAACTGTACCTATCTTGGACTACTAAAGCGTCACGGTTGGACGGTGACGGGTGTGGATATGAGTACGCAGGCGGCAATACAGGCAAAGGCAGCATTCGACATTGATGTTTTCGTCGGACAGCTTGAAAGTGCCGATCTTGAGGCAGAGTCTTATGACTATATTCATCTTAGCCATGTGGTTGAACATTTCTTTGACCCTCTTGAGACAATGCGAATCATCAGCCATCTGCTGAAACCGGGTGGCATCGCCTACATCGAAGTCCCGAACGGTGCAGGTTTGGGTGCGGAGATGAGTGGTGAATACTGGTACGGTTGGGACCCGCCGCGACATCTGTATACATTCACGCCCGATACCTGTCGCATGCTATTTGAGCGGTCGGGTTTGGTTCTTAAAAGAATGACGACCGGCCTTACGGATACGTTCGATTGGGAGATCGTGTTTCGACGCGAGGACGAAGTCGGCACGATCTCCGACCGGCCGCCAAAGCTGAATGTAGCCGACGCTGAAAAAGCAAAGGCAAAGTGTATAGAGGCTGAAAAATTGTTTACGGAACGGCCCCTTAGCGGAGACTACATCGCGTGTTGGGTCGAGAAGCCTGTTTCTATTCGTAACGCACAAGCTGTCTAGCAATGCCAAAATTTTCAATAGTGATCCCGACATACAATCGAGCTCGGCTATTGCCGTTCGCGGTTCGGAGTGTGCTTGAGCAAACGTTTGAGGATTTTGAACTCGTGATCTCGAATGGCGGCTCGACGGACGAGACGAGCGAGGTTGTCCGCACGTTCGACGATCCACGTATAAAGTACATCGAATCGGATCGGCGACTTCTCGTTGGAGAGAACTACCAGCAAGGCCTCGAGAGTGCCACCGGCGAATATATCACATTCCTATCGGACGATGACGCTTTCGTGCCGCAAATGCTAGAAACCGTACATCAGAATCTCACCGAGTACGAAATCGAGGTCATTGCTTTCAAAAGTTGTTTCTATTTCGAGAATCCAACGCGCACATCGGGGCACTCGCTTCCTGGCAATTCGCTAATGATCCAGCCTTTCACCGGGAAAGTATTCGAGTTCGATAGAAGCACTGCATCTGCGGCCGTATTTTCACATTTCAATCTCGGCAACGGAAGCACTGAAAACTTCAACGTCTCATACTTGGCTAACGCGGTCTATCACCGTGGTGTTTTTAGTAAGATCTGGAGTGTAAACGACAAGCCTTTCTCGATGATACCTGCAGATGGATATCTCGCAGCGGCGGTAACTTATGTTGTCGAAAAATATCACTGTCTCGACCAGCCGCTCCATGTTTGGACGAACTGGGCAGAAAATGCGACAGCCTCGCCGGAAAGGGTCAAGAACGGTCTTCGACGGCATTATGAACAACTTCTGGACGGAAAAACTTTAGACCGTGTTCCGGTAAAGTTCGCGATGCCACAGAACTGTATCGCGAACGCTTTGATCCAAGCAAACGTTGATTTCGATTCGTCGAACGAATACTCGGATTGGCTCGCTTACTATTGCTCCATCTTTGATGAATTGATGCATCTGAAATCACTGGGGATTGAGATCGACAAAGAGCTTTCCGAATTCTTTAGCGTTGTTGATCATGAGTCCGATGATCTTATGGCACGTGTGCTCGATTCTGTTCAACGGAGTCAGCGGACTCTAAAGAATCTACTCCTTAGATTCTCTCCTCGCGTGTTCAATGCAGTAAAGGTAGTCAACAGTTTGAGGCAACGAGGCGAGGTCGATTGCTATATCGGAAAAAGAGAGCGATTTCAGAATGTCTTTGAATGTGCTCATTTCGCTGGTCAGCTTCAAGAAAAAGCAAGGGTGGCTAAAGTAGGGCGCTTTATTGAGAGTAACAGGCGTCAGACTATATGACGGAAAAGGTCTCGGTCATTATTCCGACGTATAATTACGGAAGGTTCATTGGTGAGGCTATCGAGAGCGTGTTGGCGCAGACTTGCCCGCCCGCTGAGATCATCGTCGTTGACGATGGCTCGACGGACGGGACGGCGGAGGTGGTCGCCGCGTTCGGAGATCGGGTTCGGTATATTCGGCAAGAGAATTCTGGCGTTAGCGCCGCGAGGAATCGCGGCGTGGCGTCGTCGTCAGGCGAATTCATAGCGTTTCTGGACGCGGACGATATCTGGGAGCCGACAAAGCTTGAAAAGCAACTTGCGAAATTCGCCGAGGACCGAGGCATAGGCCTCGTCCATTGCGGTATGCGCGAATTCGACAGCGAAACCGGTGCAACGATCGCCACGCATCTCGACGGACTCGAAGGCTCGGTCTGGCGTGAACTGATACTTTGGGAAGGCCCTACCATTATCGGTCCCGGCGGTACGATAGTGGTCTCGCGGCAGGCTCTTGATGAGGTCGGCGGGTTCGACACGCGGCTAAAGAACGGAGAGGATTGGGAATTCTGCGTCCGTGTGGCTCGCCGTTTCAAGGTCGGATTTGTACCGGCACTGCTTGTTGATTATCGCAGCCATGGCACCAACGCTACCAATAATATTGCCGAGATGGAGCGTTCCACGCTGATCGCTTGGAACGAGGTCTTTACCGACGGTGGTACAGACCTGCGCCCTTTGCGGAGACGTTCTTTCGGGCGCCTCCACAAGGTGCTTGCGGGATCATTCCGACAGAATGGCGAATGCGCCGGTTTTCTTCGCAATCTGGTCAAGAGTCTATGGTATCGGCCATCATATTTGAGCTACTATTGTCGTTTGCTCTTAGACCGCCGAACCGAAGCGGACAAACACTGAATGAAGAGAGAACTCCTCAAAATACTAGCATGCCCGACATGCAAGGCGGATCTCGTGATCGACTCGACTGGGCCGGATATCGCGGATGGCGAACTCGTCTGTTCGCAATGCGAGAAAACCTATCCGATCTCAAACGGCATCCCGCGTTTTGTCGAGCCGGACAATTACGCGTCGTCATTCGGCTATCAATGGAATCTGTTTCGAAAGGAGCAGATCGATTCGTATAACGGCACAACGCTCTCTGCCGACAGACTTTGGTCGGAGACGGGTTGGGAGCGTGACACGCTTTCCGGCGATTGGATATTGGATGCGGGCTGCGGCGCGGGGCGATTTCTCGACGCGGCTTCGAGATCAGAAGCTCAAATTGTCGGCATCGATATCAGTAGTGCAATCGACGCTGCAAAAGCAAATCTCGACGGCCGCGACAATGTGCATTTTGTGCAGGCGAGCATTTATGATCTTCCGTTTCGTCCCGGGACGTTCGACCGCGCATACTGCATCGGCGTGATACAACACACGCCCGACCCGCCCGCATCGATCCGCGCGGTCGCGCGTATGATAAAAGAAAATGGCAGCGTTGCGTTCACAATATATCCGCGAAAGCCCTGGACAAAGCTATTTGCGAAGTACTGGCTAAGGCCGATCACCAAGCGCATGAAAAAGGAGACGTTGCTGAAAGTGATACAGGGCGTCATGCCACTCGCACTTCCAATCACGGACGTGCTATTCCGCATACCGGGCTTCGGAAAGGCTTTCATGTTCGCAATACCTGTCGCAAACTACGTGCATGAGAAGCAACTGACCCGCGACCAGCGATATGCGTGGGCGGTGCTTGACACATTCGATATGCTCTCGCCTCATTTCGACCAACCGATGACGGAATCAGAGGCTCGTGTCCCACTCACGGATGCGGGAGTCGAAGCAATAAGTTTAGGACACGGCGGCCTTAACCTCGTCGGTACTCGACGAACAAATGCCTAAGGCGCTTTACATTTGTTATTTCGGGGTGCGGGAGCCGTTGGTGCAGACGCAGGTGCTGCCATATCTGCGCGAACTGGTAAAGGGCGGGAACGAGGTGGAGCTGCTCACCTTCGAGCCGGAGAAGCGGCGGACGTGGACACGGGAAGAGATCGCGGCCGAACGCGAACGGCTTGCGGCGGAAGGCATCGTTTGGGACTGTCTCGGTTATCACAAACGTTTTTCGGTCGCGGCGACGGCGTACGACATTCTTTGCGGCACGCTTTTTACGCGCCGGCGGATCGCGAAAGGCGATATCGACATCGTCCACAGCCGCGTACACGTCCCGCAGCTGATGGCGTCGCTCGCTCGGCGGCTGTCGCGAAAGCGGCCGAAGCTGCTCTTTGATATACGCGGCTTTATGCCCGAGGAATACACCGACGCCGGTCGCTGGCCCGAGAACGGCGTCGTTTACCGCACGGTAAAACGCATCGAGCGTTGGCTGCTGCGCGATGCGGACGGCTTTGTCGTGCTGACCGAAAAGGCGCAGGAGATACTCTTCCCCGAATCTCGCGAAACCGGCCGCGACAAGTTCGGACGGCCCGTTGAGGTCATCCCTTGCTGTGTGGACTTCGAAAGACGGTTTGCGGGCAATGGACACGAGCTTCGTGAACGTATGCGTGCAAAACTCGGCGTCGAAGGCCGCCGTGTGATCCTACACCTTGGCGCGCTAGGCGGATTATATCTGTGCGAAGAGATCGCAGATCTGCTCTCGGCGGCAAAAGCCGAGGACGCAAATATTTTCGCGATGTTCCTGACTCAGAGCGATCCCGAGAAGATCGTGCCTCTGCTCGAAGCTCGGGGCTTCGCTGAAAAGGATTATTTCGTAGGGCGGGTCGCTCCCGCTGAGATACAGGGATATTTAGAAGCCACGGACATCGCTCTGTCGATCGTGAAAGCGACCCTCGCCACGCAATCGCGGTCGCCGACTAAGATACCCGAATACCTTGCCTGCGGGCTGCCGGTCATCGCGAACCGAGGCGTCGGCGATGTTGACTCTCTCATAGAGGAGAACAGCGTCGGCGTTATCCTCGACGAATTCAGCGCAGAAGCCTATACTAACGCCTTACACGCGGCAAACGCCCTCGGCAACGTCGGCGACCGCTGCCGCGAAACCGCGCGCCGCTGCTTCGACCTCAAAACCGTCGCCGGCGAACGATATCGGCGGATCTATAAGAAAGTGCTTGAAAGAGATTGATGCGAGTTCTTGGGTTATGCTCACATCCGAGGGAGGCGGCGGCGACGCGGTTCAGGATGCTGCAGTTCGTCGAACCGCTCGCCGAGCGCGGCATTGAGCTCGACGTGCGGCCGTTCTTGACGAGCGAGCAGTTCAAGCGGCTTTATTCGAGTTCGGGTATTGTCTCAAAGGCCGCAGGAATGGGCTTGCAGGCGATAAGGCGCCTTGGGGACGTCGTCACCGCAGGGCGATACGACGCTGTCCTCGTGCAGCGTGAAGCGATGCTGTTTGGCCCGGCCTTTATTGAGTGGCTGCTTGCGAGCGTCCGCGGAATACCGTTAGTGCTCGACCTGGACGACGCCACGTATTTGAGCTACGTTAGCCCGACGTACGGCCGGCTCGGCAGTATGCTCAAGTTCTTTGGCAAGACCGATAAGCTGATCCGCCGCTCGGCTGTTACGATCTGCGGCAACCGCTTTATCGCAGAGTATGCGGAAGGGAAAGGCGCACGGACCGTCGTGATACCGACCGTCGTTGACCTCGATGTCTTTAAGCCCGTTGAAAAACCGTTCGACGAAAGGCCGCCCGTCGTAGGCTGGATCGGTACGCACTCGACATTTCATTTCCTTGAAGCGCTGTTTCCGACTCTCGAAGCCTTAGGCGAAAAGCACGAATTCACGCTGAAGATCGTCGGTTCGGGCCGCAAAGACATAAAGCTGAAGAACGTCCGGGTCGAGTGCCTCGCATGGAGCCTCGAACGCGAGGTCGCGGACTTTCAAGACCTCGACATCGGCCTATATCCTATAAAGCCCGGCGGCTCGGCAAATGAACAGTGGATCAATGCTAAGTCGGGCTTTAAGGCTATACAATATATGGCGGTCGGCATTCCGTTCGTGATGTCACCGGTCGGCGTCTGCGCTGAGGTTGGCAAGCCGGACGAGACGCATTTCAATGCGACGGAAGCTGCTTGGTATACTGCTCTCAGCAAACTCTTGGGCGACCATGATCTACGCTCACGATTTGGCGCTGCGGGGCGGGAATACGCCCTTCGGAATTACGCGATCGCACAATGCGCAGAAACCTTAGCCGCGACGCTTAAAGGCGTTATGCGAGCCTAAACGAAAAGTAATGTACATTCTTGGCCTCACAAGTTTGGGAGATTCGGCAGCGGCGGATATTTGCTGATCATGGGATTTAGAACACGGTTCCTTTTAAAGGGTATGGCGGCGTTTTTGCCTTCGTGGCTTAAGCGGCCATTCTACCGTTGGTGCTTCGGATACAGGATAGGCAGACGCGTTAAGATAGGACTTTCGATCATCGATTACAATGAGTGCGTCATCGAGGACGACGTCTCGATCGGACACTTAAATATTTTTCTAGGCCGTGGACGACTGCGGATCGGCGACCACGCTCGGATCGGCCATTTGAACATCTTTCGCGGCGGTGACGTGGTCGATCTTGGCCGCTACTGCGAAGTGTTGAGGATGAACGAGATCAACTCGATCCCGGATCCGATAGTGGTGAATCCGACAGACCCGCGATTCATATTAGGCGACGGGGCGGTGATCACGGCTTCGCATAAGATCGACTTTACCGATCGCGTGGAACTCGGCAAGCAGGTGATCCTCGGCGGACGCAACTCGTCGCTTTGGACACACAATCGGCAAATGACACGCCCGATATCGATCGGCGACCACAGCTATATCGGCTCGGAGATAAGGGTCGCGCCGGGCGGGACTGTCCCGGCAAGATGTATAGTGGGAATCGGCTCTGTGATCACGCGAAGCTTCACAGACGAATATCGCTTGATCGCCGGCGTCCCGGCAAAGGTCGTCAAGGAGCTTGACGAGGATGGTAAGTTCCTTGTTTCGAACAAGACTCGCCTCGAACTCCCCGATGACCTTTAACCACGATCCGGCTCACTGCGTTCGTGCCATCGCACCTTCCGTTTCTTGATCGGATACGTGGGAAGCGACATCAGCTATTGAATGGATAAATTCCTCATAACGATGTGCGGTCTTTTGGCGTGCTCGATCCTGCTCTTGGTGGATTTCCCCGAGAGCGCGGCGACGCTCGCCGTGATCGGCGGAATGTCGGCTATCGCACTGATCGTTTTCCGCAGATTCGTATCCGATACGGGATTCATTACAGAAGTCTTTTTGGCGGCATTGGTCGTCCGGCTTGCCATCGGGCTGTTCATCCAGGTCTTTGACCTTCGTGAATTTTTTGGCGGCGATGCGAACACATACAGTACACGCGGATGGGAGATCGTTGAGTATTGGCGCGGCGTTACGCAAGTTCTCGGCACAGACGCCGCTAGATCTGTCAGCGTATCGCACCCCGGTTGGGGAATGTTCTACTTGGTTGCCGTTTTGTTCTACGTATTCGGCAAGTCGATCTTTCTGGCCCAATCGTTCTGCGCTGTTGTGGGTGCATCGACCGCGCCGATGATCTACCTACTTGCAAAAAAACTGTTCTCGAACGAACGTGTCGCCAAATTCTCGGCCGTTTCGATCGCGCTTTTTCCGTCGTTCGTTATTTGGTCGTCGCAGTTAATGAAGGACGGTCTCATCATATTCTTGCTGGTACTCGCGATCACGATGGTGCTTGAGCTTAACGAGAGATTTAACCTTTTGGCGGTCACGATCCTCGTCCTCTCGCTTGTCGGGATCATCTCGCTGAGATTCTATATTTTTTATATGGTCGCGGCGGCGGTTGTAGGCAGTTTTGTTGTCGGCGTATCGCGGAGCAATCAGTCGATCGTCCGACGCGTGCTGGTCGTCGTGCTTCTCGGCGTCGGGCTTTCTTATTTTGGCGTTTCGAATACGGCGACAAAGGACGCTGCCGTTTATGGCGACCTTCAGCGCGTGCAGCAGAGCCGGCTTGATCTTGCTCGTTCCGCCAAGTCGGGGTTCAATGAGGACGCCGACGTCTCGACCACGCGCGGCGCGATCAGCGCGATACCGATCGGATTAGCGTATCTGATGCTGTCGCCCTTCCCATGGGAGATGACGAACTTTCGCCAGCTCATTACGCTACCCGAGGTCCTTCTCTGGTGGTCGATGATACCGCTAATGATCTTTGGCATTTGGTACGCGGTACGCAACCGCTTTCGCCACGCGTTGCCGATCCTGCTTTTTTCCGGACTGCTTACGCTCGCTTATTCGATCTTCCAGGGCAACGTCGGGACGGCGTATCGGCAGCGGACTCAGATACAGGTGTTTCTTTTTATATTTATTGGGGTCGGGTGGACGATATGGCGGGAGCGGCGGGAGGATCGCGAGATGCTCCGGCGTGCAAGGCTGCGGATGAGTTTGTAGAGTTCATGGAGTTTATAGAGTTTGTAGTGTTCATGGAGTTTATAGAGTTTGGGGAGTTGGCGAAGCGGTGCGGACTTCGCGACAATAGAGACTAAGATATGTGCGGGATCACTGGATTTGTAAATAGTTCGGGGCGGGCGGCAGATCGCGAACTGCTCGAGGCGATGAACCGCGCGATCATCCATCGCGGGCCGGACGAAGACGGGTTCTATGTAAAGGAAAACGTCGGCTTGGCGATGCGTAGGCTTGCCATCATCGATCTTGCGGGCGGACAACAGCCGATACCAAGTGCAGACCGCACGAAATGGATCGTCTTTAACGGCGAGATCTACAATTACCGTGAGCTTCGCAAAGGGCTGATCGAACGCGGCTACAAGCTGCATACGAATTCCGATACAGAGGCCGTCGTTGCTCTTTACGACGAATTCGGCGCCGGTTGCCTCGAACACCTTCGCGGGATGTTCGCGTTCGCGATCTGGGACGAAACCGATCGTTCGCTTTTCGTCGCACGCGACCGTGTCGGCAAAAAGCCGCTGCTCTATTCGCACCAACCGAACGGCGATCTCATTTTCGGCTCAGAATTCTCCGCCGTTCTAAAACATCCGAGCGTCTCACGCGATGTCGATCGAGGAGCGATCGACAGCTATCTCTCTTTCCTGTGCGTGCCCGCGCCGCAAACTGCATTCAAAGCGATACGCAAACTCGAACCCGGCCATTGGCTGCGCTGGAAGGACGGCAAGATCGAGACGCAACGCTATTGGCAGCCTGATTTTTCGAAGAAGATAAAGATATCCGAAGAGGAGGCGATCGAGGAGACGACGCGCATTCTTCGCGAGGCAACGAAACTCCGTATGATCTCGGAAGTCCCGCTGGGCGCGTTCCTTTCGGGCGGCGTAGATTCTTCGACCGTCGTTGCGCTGATGGCCGAGGAGAGTTCGACGCCCGTAAAGACGTTCTCGATCGGCTTTGAAGAGCAGGACTTCAGCGAACTCAAATATGCTAAACGCGTTGCGGAACACGTCGGCGCCGAGCATCACGAATTCATCGTGCGGCCCGATGCGCTCGAGGTGCTGCCGACCCTTGTCGAACATTACGGCGAGCCGTACGCGGATTCAAGCGCGCTGCCGACCTTTTATGTCTCGCGCGAGACGCGAAAGCACGTTACTGTTGCATTGAACGGCGATGGAGGCGACGAGAGTTTTGCGGGCTACGAGCGATATATGGCGATGCAGTTCGCCGAAGCCTATAAGCGAA
>DAORTR010000030.1:0-23302 GCA_035432765.1 Pyrinomonadaceae bacterium | reverse complement strand
CCTTCCTAGCTTCTTCCGGAAATACACGCGGAGAACCGAGATAGCCGCGGATCTCCTCCGCCGAAATAACGAACTTGTCCGTCGAACCTTGTGCGACCTTTAACGCGACCTTTCTTGCGAGATTCCCGATCGCGCGTTCCAGTTGCCGAACACCGGCTTCGCGCGTATATCTCACCGTGAGCAGATTGACCGCATCATCCCTGATCTCGAGCTGTTCGGGCGTTAAGCCGGTTTCTTTGATCTGCCTCGGTATGAGGTATTGCTTTGCGATCTGGAGCTTCTCGCGGTCGCTGTAACCGGCAAGCTGTATGATCTCCATTCTATCGCGGAGCGGCATCGGTATCGGCGAAAGCTGATTTGCCGTCGCGATAAAAAAGACCTTCGACAGATCGAAAGGAAGGTCGAGGTAATTATCGCGAAACGTATTGTTCTGCGCCGGATCCAGGATCTCGAGGAGCGCCGACGCGGGATCGCCACGAAAGTCATTGCCGAGTTTGTCGATCTCGTCGAGCATCAGAACCGGGTTATTGACGCCGACGCGGCGTAGAGACTGAATGATCCTGCCAGGCATCGCGCCGATATACGTTCGTCTATGGCCTCGAAGTTCCGCCTCATCGCGCATTCCGCCCAGGCTCATTCGGTCGAATTCGCGTCCCAAAGCCCTTGCGATCGAGCGTCCCAAACTCGTCTTTCCGACTCCCGGAGGGCCGACGAAAAGTAGGATCGGGCTCTTGCTGTCGGGACGCAGTTTTACGACCGCAAGCGATTCGAGTATGCGTTCCTTTATGTCCTCAAGTCCGTAGTGATCTTCGTCTAGGATCTTTTGAGCCTCGGTGAGATCGAGTTTCTCTTCGCTCGATCTTCGCCACGGCAGTTCGAGCACGTATTCGAGATAGGTGCGGATGACGTGATAATCCGGCGCAGACTGCGGAAGCTGCTCCATTCGCTTTAGCTCGCGAGTCGCTTCTTTGCGTACGTCGTCAGGAAGGTCGGCTTTTTCGAGCCTTTCGCGAAGCTGTTCGGCCTCGGCCTTTTCGCCCGTTTCGTCATCGCCAAGCTCTTTCTGGATCGCCTTCATCTGCTGCCGCAGAACGTAATCCCGCTGGGATTTGTCCATCTCGTGCTGGGCTTCGGTCGCGATCTTTGAGCGGATCTCCATTATCTCAAGCTCACGCGCGAGCGCCGCGTGGGTCAGCGTCATAAGGCCGTCAACCGTGCTCGATTCGAGCATTTTCTGCTCGGTCTCGGTTCCGAGATCAAGGACCGAAGCAAGGAAATAGGCAAGCTGCACGGGATCCTGCTGCGACATTATCGCCATACGTATCTCCGGCGGCACGTTCGGGAGCAGAGCGAGTGCCTGCTGTATCATTCCCTGAATATTACGCTTGAGCGCCTCGACCTCCTCCTTGTCAACGATCCGAAGCGCGGCCTGAACCCGAACCTTCGCACGCATATAGGGCTGTTCGCTGATCCATTCGATCACCTCGAAACGCTCGATCCCCTGAACGATGAGCTGCATTACGCCCTCGTTGCGCATCATTCGCTTGATGTTGACGATGGTTCCGATCTGAAAGAGGTCTTTTGGCGCGGCGTCATCGCCTGTTACGTTCTCAGTTTTGGTCGTAACGCACGCGATGAGCTTCTCTTCGGTCGCAAGAGCGGCTTCGACGGCGCGCGTAGAACGCTCGCGGCCGACAGCAAGCGGGACGACCGTCTCGGGAAAGAGCGTCGTATTCTGCAGCGGCAGAACCGGGATCTCCAATTCCGAAGGTAAGCTTTCGTCCGTATTTGCGTTTTCAGGGTTCGGGATGTTTTCAGCCATTTGCACCTTTCCTTAAGTGGATCATAAGAAGGCCGTTGTCAAAATTATGTTCGACGCGCGCGCCCTCGATCGAAGCCGGGAAATTCAGAGTTTTTTCAAAGTTGCTGTACGTGATCTCCATCTGATGATAGTTCGCGCCGACGCCGCAGGAGCGGTCACGCCTCGTTCCGGTGATACAGAGCGTCTTGCCGTGAACCTCGATCACGATGTCTTCGGGAGAGACGCCCGCGAGTTCTACCTTTACGAGCCAGCCTTCGGTGGTTTGATAAACGTCCGCGGCCGGATACCAAAGGTTTCCCGAACGCACGTTGCGTGAGGAAGCAATGAACTGGAAATGACGATTTATGGACTTTGCCATATTAAAAAGCGTGCTATTTATTCTGCCAAAATCCTGCACCGGACGAGATCTCTTCTAAGGTTTCGGCGATCGCCTGCTCGTCTTCGCTCTCAAGAGCGATATCGGCCATTGCGATGATGCCGGCAAGTTTCCCGTCCGTATCGACAACGGGAACTCGTCTTACCTTCCTTTCGCCCATAAGCCTGACGGCTTCAAAAACATAGCTGTCCGGCCCGATCGTGAAAAGCTCGGTGGTCATCACGTCGCCGAGATTCGTTTCCGGCCCGACGCCGTCCGCAACGCCGCGAACGACGATGTCGCGATCGGTCACGATCCCGACGATCTTGCCGTCTTCGACGACGGGAACCGCTCCCATATCGCCGTCAAGCATCATCAACGCGGCTTCCTTAAGCGATGTCGTACGCGCCGCGGTCTTTACGTTCGCCGTCATTATTTCGCGACACTTCTTGCGCGCGTAGGCCGCCCTTTCTTCATTGGTCATCCACGTATCTCCTTATCTCTATTGTGTTCGCAATGCGACAAAAAGACAAGATTGTTCCCGTTAGACTCAAGATCGCTTTGGATGCCAAAACTATTGCAAGACTTGCTAATATAGATAACGTGCTTTTTCGCGAAACGATCTTAGTTACAGGATTTCCCGGCTTCCTTGCTACGCGCCTGGTCGAAAAACTCGCGCGCTCCGAAGTGCAGTTCTTCCTGCTTGTGCAGCCGGAATTCGTCGAGCAGGCAATGGCTGCGGCAGGATCGATCTCCGACGAGACCGCTACGCCGCTCGAATGTTTTTCGATCATCGAGGGCGACATTCGCGAACCGCATCTTGGTGCGAGTGAAGAGGACCTCGAAGCGATCCGCCGCGAAGTGACCACGGTTTTCCATTTTGCGGCGGTTTACGATCTCGGTATCGACAAGGAACGAGCGCTGAGCGTCAATCTCGTTGGGACGCGCAATGTGAATGAGCTTGTCGGCGAGATCGCGAATCTGCGGCGGTATAATTACATATCGACCTGTTATGTTGCCGGCGAACGCCGGGGACGCATCCTCGAAAGCGAATTGGAACATTCTGCCGGATTCAAAAACTATTACGAAGAAAGCAAATACCTTGCTGAGATCGAGGTCGAACGTCTCAAAGATACGCTGCCGATCACGATCTTTCGCCCGTCGGTCGTCGTCGGCGATTCAAAGAACGGCGAGACGGCAAAATACGACGGCATCTATTATTTGATCCAATACCTGCGGAAAGCTCCGATCTTCCTTCGCATCTTAAACGTTGGGAATAAACGCGTTAAGCTGAACCTCGTGCCCGTGGACTTCGTCGTTGACGCTCTCGCGGCTCTCTCTGATGACGAAGACGCAAGCGGAAAAACGCTTGCGATCGCCGACCCTGAACCGCTCTCGACAGGAGAACTCTTCGATGCGATCGCCCAAGCCTTGACCGGCAGAAAGTCCGAATTCGCGCCATCCGTCGCGCTCACAAAGTGGTTCCTGAACACTTCGATCTCTCCCGCAATTACAGGATTGCCGCATTACGGCGTGCCGTATTTCTTTATCGAGCAGGAATACGACACAGCGGCCGCCGACAAGCTTCTTAAAAAGCACGGTATCGAATGTCCGCGCTTTAATTCTTATGTCGAGAATCTGATCGACTTCGTCGAAGAGAATCCCGACCTGTAGGTGCCGGATGTGCAAAGAAAAGCCGTCCGTCTGCATCAAAGCCTTTTTAGAATGATGCTTATAAATTCAAGAATAACGCGGAGCTTAAGGCTTTTGCCCGCATTTCTCCTACTTGCCTCCGCCGCAGCATTCGGCCAATCGGGTCGTATTTCGCCTACTCCGACGCCAACGCCGACGCCCGAACCGGAACTTAAAATATCAACGCAGGAGATCAAGCTGAATGTCCTCGCGTTCGATGAAAAAGGCGAGTTCTTCAAGGATGTTACGGCGAACGACCTAGTGATCCGTGAGGATAATATCCTTCATCAGCCGGCAAGCGTGCGATACATCCCCGCGAACGTGCTGATCGTGATGGATACGGGCGGCGATATGCGCGTTGTGAAAACTCTCGACAGAACGCGAAAAGTAGCCATTGCGCTGATCAATTCGATTCGCCCCGAAGACAAAGTTGCCGTCATTGCGTATGCGAACAAGCCGCAGGTGCTTTCGAGCTGGACGCTCGACCGGGCAGCGAGTCGAGCGGCGGTCAACAGTTCGAATTTCGGCACGCGATCCACATTCGTCGCGGCATTGGATATGGCAGCCGCGATATTCGCGCAAACCGACAGCGACAACGATCAACTCGTGCTGATCACGGACGGCACCGATAGCACCGCGACGGCGGCACAAAAGACCGCGGCCTTTGACCGTCTGCGGGCTGCAAACATCACGGTCCACGTACTTAGTTACGCCGCAATGGAGGCCGCCGATATCGCGCCTCGAACAAAGAGTATGACGAATTCGCCGCCTCCGAGAGCAATGCCCGACCAGATCGCGAACGATCTCCCGAACGGCAGTCGCGATGTCGCAAAGAATCCGAGAGCGAAGACTTTTATAGTCGATCGCTCGTTCTTAAAAAAATTGAGGGCTCGCCAGACAGACCTCCTCGCGTCCGAAAAACAACTCGAAAAGCTCTCAGAAGACACTAACGGCGAATTTATCGGCTCGATGTCAACCGACGAAATGGAAGACAAGACGGGCCTTGTCGGACGTATGATCGATTCGTCCTATGTTGTAACTTACGTGCCGAAAATGCCGGTCACTGCCGAGCACGGCGTTGCCGAAAGACATGTCGAGGTAACGTCGAAACGCCCCGGACTCATCGTACAGGCGAAGCGCAATGTGCTGCTTATCGAACCTGGATCACCAAAACCCTGAACGTAAGGAAAGATTTCGCAACAACTTGCAACTGCGACGCGTGAAAGACATTGCCCGGTTTTTCGTGCTAAACTGCACGCTTCGCCCGGCCTCAGCAGGTTTTATAAAATGAACGGGCGAAAGTTATCAACAAAGGGTACTAGATTGTCTCGCATTTCCGATCTAAATCTGGCCACAAGGCCATTCCGCAATCGCGTCCTGCCGTATCTGGCAGCGGCGGCACTGCTTCTTGCGGCCGGCGTGCTCGGCATTGTTTGCCTCGCAAAACTGAAGCAGAATTCCGACACGGACAAGATCCTTGCGGCCCGCATCGCAGCATCAAATACCGAGATCGCACGACTTAAAGGCGAAGGCGAGAAAGTCCGCCAACAACTCACGCCCGAACAGCGCATCGTCCTGAGCGCCGCTCATCGCCTTGTCGCAAATAAGGCTTTCGGCTGGTCAAAGCTCTTCGCCGACCTCGAGGGCGTAATGCCGGGAAGCGTTTCGGCATCGCGAATTTCGGTTCAACATATCTACACGGATGGAGCGAAAGTACGCGCCGAGCTTGAACTTGGCGTTATAAGCCGAGATTTTGCCGGCGTCCAGCAGATGATCCAGAATATGCAGAATTCGGGGCTCTTCCTTGCGGAACTTCGTGGCCAGGATCTGCAAAAGACCGATCTTTCCATCTACACGGAATACACGCTTCGCGTCGTCTATTCGCCCGGCTATTCATACGCCGTACCGCAGACGCCCGATATCGCACAAAATAGTTCGGGAGGTGGCGAATAATGTCCGATATCGAAAGCCGGACCGAACCTGCTGCATCCGAAACGACTCCTCAGGACCCGACACTGTATTCGCGGCGTCCGCACAAGGTTTACGGCGGAATGTGGGGCCCGCTCGAGATAGGTGCAATTGCGGCCGGCGGTCTTGTACTTCTCGCTGTGATCTTTGCGTACGCCGTCTTTGTTGTACCTTCGAACAATGAGGTCGTGAAAAATCGCTCCGAAGCAGATCGCCTCGAGGCGGAAAAAATTACGGCTCAGTCAAAATACGGTGAGATCACGACAACCGAAGCCCAGGTCGCAAAGTTGCTCGACAGCGCCGACAATTTCGAGCTTCGTTATCTTCCTGCCGCCGACAACGGCCGCAGCGCTTTGTATCAGCGGATAAACGGCCTCATCGCTGCGTACGACCTGGTAAACACGAACGGGCCGGACTATCAGCCGCTTGAGCCGATAACGGAAGGCACATCGAATAATCAATCGCAGGAAGAACGCGGACGAGAGAGATTTCGCAGCTTTTTCCCCGGTGTTTATGTAACGACCACGGTCGAAGGTTCGTATCAAAATCTGCGGCGATTCATTCGCGACGTCGAAACGGGCGGTGAGTTCGTCGTTATCAGCGCGATCGAGCTTGCTCCGTCCGACACTCAGCAAAAGGCCGATCCAACAAAACCGCCTGCTCAAAATACGGGAATGCCGACCGCGGTCGATAATAACGGATTTCCGCTTGCTCCAAACCCGAATGAGCAAGGTCAAACGGCAAAACCCAAAGGCAAGACGCACGGCGAGGTGGTATCGCTTCGAATCGAGATGGCCGCGTATTTCCGCCGGCCGAATTTTGCTCCGCCGCTGGCGAATGAAGGAGCGACGCAATAATGGTGGCTCGCGCTCTAAACGATCCGAATGAACGCAAGAAGCTGATCGCGGCCATCGTCCTCGGTGTGCTCGCTCTCGTGGCTCTCTTTTTTGCGTTCGGACGCGGGCTTTTTGCGAGTTCGGCAACTCCAAGTACGGTCGCAAGAACAACGCCGACGCCAAAGCCGTCGCCTGCAGCTCCGGGAGCCTTCACGCTCCCGACCGCAGACGAACAGAATTTCAGCGATACGACAACGCCCGTCATAATGCCGGCGAATATTCCAGCGCCTGATCCGGGCCGCAATATTTTTGCATTCTACGAACCGCCAAAGCCGACGCCGTACAGCCCGACACCTGTCGTAATTACTACTCCGCCGACGCCGACTCCTACGCCCACTCCAGCGTATGAGATGACCGCGATCAACCCGCAGTCCGTCTATGCCGGAACGAACGGGCTCCGCCTGGAAGTTACGGGTGATCGCTTCGAACCGAACTCGCACATCTATTTCAACCAGACGGAATTCCCGACGCAGTTCATAAGCCCGCAAAAGCTCGTTGCGAATATCCCCGCAAACCTTCTGACGTCCGAAGGCTCGCGGCAGATCATCGTACAATCACCCGACGGCAAGAAATATTCCACGCAGTTCATGCTCACCGTTCAGGCGCCGCCGAAGCCGACCTACACATATCTAGGAATGATCGGCCGCAAACGCTTCAATAACGATACGGGCTTCTTCCTCGACGGCGGCAAATCCGACACTACACCGTTCGACGTTAGGATAAACGACGTTGTCGGCGGAAGGTTCAGGCTGATCAAACTCACGCCGGGCGAGGCTATGTTCGAGGACACAACGCTTGGATTCAAGCATCGGATCCCGATCGCGCAGCCGGCGGACGTACCGACTCAAAGCCTGCCTGCGGGCCAGCCTCGACGCGGCGGTTTCCCGCAAATGGGTCAGCCTTATCCGAACTATCAGCAGCCGCAACAGCAGATCGATCCGAATAACTGTCCGCCGGGTATCCCTTGCAACAACATTCGTCCTGCAAATACTCCGGCGATACCTCAGAATCCGAATAACGGCGAAAAAGGCACCAAGGACGATGTGGACGACGACGATAAGTAACCGACGGGAAGAGAGCGGTATGACGCTGATCGCCGTGATGGCGGTGATGGCGATCTTCGCCGTCGCCTTGCTTGCGGTCGCTCCGACCATTGCCACGCAGATCCAACGCGAACGCGAGCTCGAAGCGATCGCCCGCGGTGAAGAGGTCGCCGAGGCGATTCGCCAATATGTCGAATTCTATCGCGGAGCGAAACTCCCGACCTCTATCGACGATCTTCTCGAAGGCTTGCCTGAAGGCACTCGCACACGGCAGATCCTGCGGCCTTCTGCAGCCGTAGATCCTTTGAGCGAAGACGGCAAATGGCGGCTCGTTCCGGCGGACGGCAAGTCGCTTGCCCCATTTGCAAAAGCTATCCAGGCGTATAACGGCGGCTTGCTGCCTTCGAATCCGAGCCAGGTCTTCGACCGCTGGGCGATCGTAATCGTTAACTCTCTGAACACCGAAACGGAGTCGGACAAGACCGCACCGGCCGACGAAGATATCGAAATTTCAACTGAAAATACGCCATTCATCGGCGTTGCGAGCCAGGATCGCGGCAAATCGATCGTTGCCTATTACGGACTCGAAAATCACTCAAAATGGATCTTCACGCCTCTCTTCCGCGGCACTGGCGTAAATGTGCAGCCCGGCCGTTCCTCGAATTCGGCGAATGTTCGAATCCCGATGAATTCACAGATCGACTAACGCCTCCTAAAGTGCCACAATTGTGATTGCAGATGTTTTGACATCGCGGACGAAGTGAGTTAGAATTATTCTAACTCTAAAGGAGGAGTAGATATGCATAAAACAAAGATCGATATTCCGAAAGGTGCTAGAGAAAAACTTATCGCAATTCTTAATCAGCGGCTCGCCGACTCTATAGACCTTAAAGCGCAGGCAAAGCAGGCGCATTGGAACGTAAAGGGAATGAGCTTCATCGCCCTGCACGAGCTTTTTGATCGCGTTGCGGCAGAGGTCACGCCTATGTCCGATGACATCGCAGAACGCGTTACATCGCTTGGAGGCACCGCACTTGGAACGGTGCGCGTTGCCGCTCAGAATTCGGAGTTGCCGGAATATCCGCTTGAGATCAGCGACGGCCCGGACCACGTAGATGCCCTCTCGACCGCGCTCGCAGAATTCGGCCGTCGAGTCCGCGCCGACATCGGCAATACCGATAAGCTTGGCGATGCCGTAACCGCCGATCTTTTTACGAATATTTCAGGCGATATCGATAAACTGCTCTGGTTCGTCGAAGCCCATCAGCAAAGCTAGCGCTTTTCGTTTTCCACACCGCTAGGAGCGGCGCCGAGAGATCAGTGCCGCTCCTAACAGTGCCTATCCTCTTCTTTCTTGGATATTGAACCCGGCCGCGTGAATTATTTCCAGTAGTTCCTGTCCACGCTCATCCATTTCTCCGGATCCCAGAGGTCGTTGTTGAGCTTTGCGTCGGCTTTGATACGCGTATATTCCTCGGTCGTAGTTTGCTTGCCATCGACGTAGAACAGCACCTCGGCCGCGACCCAGCCGCCGCCTGCTTTCACATACTTGTTGAATTGCGTTTCGCTCACGCTCTTTCTGTCCTTGCCGGAGTGTTGGATCAATCGCGTAAAAATAAGCCGCTTCTTATCGACCCAAAGCTGAGGTGACCGCATATCACCTTTTTCAGCGCCGACGACATAGACGCTTTGGCCCTGCCATTTCTCGATATGAAAGATCGCGAGATTGATACCCATCTTCTTGACCTGTTCGATGGTTGTCTCAACGGGCTGTGCATAGACGTCAAAACCGACGACCATCAGCGGATGTACAAATTCACGTCCGCCCATTGTAACGCCGCCCTTAAATGAGAAAACCTTGCCGTCGGCGAACAAGATTCCGTCACCTTGCTCGGTCGGAGCGATATCTATTCGCAGACAGCCCGGCACCTTCATCGCTTCATACCAGGTGTGCACCTCGGCCTTGCCGTCCGGGGCAAAATTCGTCGTCTTCTGCTCGAAAGTGAGCGTCTTGTACCACTTGCCCGCATATTTTGCGTACATTGCCGCAATGAGGTCGTTTCCGTTCTTGATGCCGCCGGCAAAAGCCGAAGCGGCAAGCATCATCGTCAGCCCAATGGCACAAATGTATTTCATCTTCGAAAAACTCCTAAGAAAGTGAATTCGCTGTCGTGTTTTACGATGGAATTCGTCAGTTTGTTTACGGATTATGCGGCTACTTCGATTCGTATTCGTAGATCTGGTAAAGGTCCTGGTCTTGCGGTTCCGACAGATCGCGTCGGACGAGCAGCATTAGATCCACTCCGGGGCGAAGCGGATAGACCCCGACGAATTTGTAGTGTGCCGAATATTTATCGACAACGGCGATGTCTTGGTCGGTCTTCTTTGCGACGATCATCTCGGCGGTATTCGCATCGACAAGGCTGCCGTAGAAATTCGCGTGAGGGTAATCGTTCAAATACCAGGTAAGCGGCCAATAATCCGGTGAAACGATCTCGATCGTCGCATCGCTGCCTTTACCGCTTTTCTCGGCATAATGTTCGATCTCGCGAACGAGGTCGAGCATTCCGCGTTTTGTGTGTGCATAGACATAGCCCATTTCCTCGTCGTCATAACGCACAAAGCTGAGGTCGTAGGCCTGATAACCAAGCAGAGTTATCGAAAGGATCAGGGTCAACGCGCCCGCAAGACGATTCGCGATGAGCTTCGACGAAAGAATTTCATTGATTCCGTAACCTGCGACGAGACACATCGGAAGGAAAAAGCTAAGCGCGAGCCACGGCGTCTTGTACGGAATGATCGTGTATGCCGCGAACATCCCGAAGGCCCAAAATGCAGAGAACACGGCAAAGCGATCCTTCGGCCTTAGAAAGGCGATAGCACCGCCGAGCGCCGAAAGAAGGAGAAGCGGAGACTCCACTTTCATTCCCCATTTCACGTAAGCGAGAACGCCGTTCTGCGTGTGGTCTTTGGTGCCTGTTTTCGTCCAGAGCATATATGCCTCGACGGCGCGCGAAAGCCCTTCGGGATAAGAGAAATATGACGAGAAGAAGACCGCGAGCACGAACACGAAAGTCAGCGCCGACGCCGAGATCAGCAGAAGCCTGTCAGCACGGTCGCCAAATGCATTGCGGAATCCGTTGTAAGTTAGTTCCGGCGCTGCAAAGCTTGCGAGTTTGCCTCCTCGATATGCGAATAGAAACGCAAGCCAAGCAACGATCACCATTGCTGCCAGAAAACACAGCGTGTAGAAGGCGAAAGGCTCCTTCACGCTGTTTTCGCCGAGAAAATATGCGTGTAACCAACGCAACGCATCGAGCGTATATCGGTAGAAAAATACCGCGCCGGCAAATACTGCAAAATGCACGAATCCAAGCAAATACCACTTCGATCGGCTCGGTTCAACCTCAACACTCTTTTGCCACATTCGCGTAGCAACCGTCGCGATCAGCATCGTGCCGATCGTGATGAAAGCCGTTTCTTTTGTCGCAAAAAGCAGAGCTGCGGACGCCGCCGCAAGGATCAAATATATCGGCCTGCCCTCACGCCATTCGAGCAAACTCTTGAGCACAAGCGATATCAGGACGAGTTCGACGATTACGACCGCGATGCGAAACGCCCACATCGCCGTCTCGTTGGCGCCTGAAAAGTACGTCGCAATATTGAGCCCGGGCGGAATAAAGCACGCGGCAAGGAGCATCCCGAGCCACACTTTTGCAAAAATACCGGCCGTGGTCCGCTCGATGAACAGAACGATCGAGACGACGATCGCGAGACTGCAGAAAGTAAAGAATGTCTCGTGGATGAAGTATCTTGAGATGAAGACCATTCCCGGCGAGAGCGCGAGGAAAAGTGCTGCGGAGAGGCTGCCGATCCGACCGAGATAGCGCCTCAGATAGAGCGCAAGTACGACGGTCAAAACGCCGAAGACCGCAACGCTCGCCCGCACCGCGAATGTATTCAGCCCGAATATCTTCGAGAAGAAAAGCGAGATGTAGTAGAGCGTCGGACCGTGGTAATTTGCCGGATCGTATTTATAAACTCCGGTGCGATAGAGCGTCGTCAGGAAGAATCCGTTGACGCCTTCGTCGTGATGGAGCGGTTTGAGGGTTAGATCGTAGAAGCGGAACGCGAATGCGGCGAGCGTTATGATCGCAGACGAGCAGAGCCAGAGGATGTCAGGCTTTGTCCGAGTTCCTTCTTGTTCGGTGATCTCTGTCTCAAGCATCGAAAAGGTTTGTTGCAAGCTATT
Organism: Pyrinomonadaceae bacterium; assembly: GCA_035432765.1. GTDB lineage: Bacteria > Acidobacteriota > Blastocatellia > Pyrinomonadales > Pyrinomonadaceae > OLB17. The sequence continues at coordinate 11,274 of DAORTR010000030.1, read as the reverse complement.
TTACTTTATAGAGGCGATACTGTCCGCTTTCCGCAACGAGCGGAAATTTCGCAAAATATTCGTCGTTCGCCTTAAGATCGTTTCGCTCAACGGGCGAGACGAGAACGTAATCGACGCCGTATTTCTTTAGCAAAAGATCGGCAACACCGCCGCCAAGATATATCGTTTTTACATCCTTTTCGCGAGCCTCAAAATCGATGCCGTGCGAGGACAAATGTCCCGTGTAACGCATCAAGGATCGGCGCCCAGAAAGGACGACGGCGGAATTATACGTCGGCGCGTTCAGTATGAGGGCGTGCGCGGGCGTATTGGCTTTAATTGCCTCTGCGATCTTAATGCCGTCCGCGTCAAAGACCTTGATGACATTCTGCCCGCTCGCGGTTCTGTAAACATCCAATGCACCCGATGCGACAAGCGACAGGAATACGAGAGCGGCGGCAGCCTTTAGCCACACGGCTTTCCTCTCCCAAGCCCAAACTATCGCAAGAGCGATGAACGGTATCGAACCCGCGAACCAATAGATAAGGATCTTTATATTATCCCATTCCCATGGAGCTAGTTTTACGACGTTGGCGATAACAAATATCAGTGCGAAAGGGATATAAAAGAGTGCCGCACAGCGAAGTTGCCCGTGCTCATCTTCCGAACCTTTTTTCCACGCGAGATAGACGCCCGCCGCGATCAAAGGGATCACAAGGCCCGTGTTCAAAAGCCAAAAATAGAAGAAATTATTGTCGCCCTTGTCCCAGCCGAAATTCCATCCGATGAACTTCGAGGCGTCCGATGCTTCGCCCGTTGTGAGCCAGGCAAGAATCGGCACCGCCACGATCGAGACGCCGACCGCGAACGTGAACCATTCCTTCCACCTTCTGATATATAGAAGAAGGCAGACCGCAGCAACGATAAAGACGACCAAGAGGCTGTGCAGATGCACGAGCGGCAGGGTCCCGACGAGCGTCCCCAAGACAAAGGGCGGCACGAACTGCGCGTGTCCGTCTTCGCTGTCTTGCCCCGAGAATGTTGCCCAAAGACGGTCGATAGCCATTATCGCGAGCGGCATTCCGAGCAGAAGGCTTCGCTGCGTGATAAAAAGCACTACCATCGAATTGCCCCAGCGGAAGACGTTCGTGATCGTGTAGTCGCCCGGCAACGCTGACAGAAAATCGAAGAATCCCTTTTGCTGTTCCCAAAAATCTTTCGCGAAAAATAGAAAGCCCAGTCCGCCGCTAAAGAACAGCAAGAACGGTGCGAGGCGTCCCGCAAGTTTGCTCGCTGTTACACGAATCGTAAAACGCTCGAGCACAACGAGGAGCGAAAACGCCCACGCGATATCTTCGATGACCATTGCCCAACGCAGCGAACCGCCGAGCTTCATTGTGATAGCCGTAAGCAGGTCGGCAATGAACGGATACGCGAATTTTACGCCTGCGAACGACGGATTCACCGGCGGGAAGTTCGCGCCGTCCGTAAAGCCGAGGATCGCGCCTAGATGGAACGGGAGATCGCCGAGATTCTGCGAACCGCCCGTGAACACGCCCTCCGGCGTCTGATAGATCGCCTGGGAAAAAAATAGACAAAAAAGGATAAAGAAGAATGCGTAAAAGACAAGACCGCCGATGCGTTTGTTGCCGTGTTGAAAATTTGAGAGTGCGCGCTGCCAGTCTCTCGCGAGCTTCCGTCTTACGTCCGGCTTGAAAAGGATAACGGCCGGCAGCAGAGCCGCCAGCACGGAAATGGCCGCCGTTGCCGCACTAAGCCCGAAGAAGATAGTTATTACGAAACCCGCGATGCCAGCGATCGCGCACGAGACGATATTCCCCGCCGCAAGCCGCCACAACAACCGCTCTCCGTCAAAGAACAAGTAAGTAAAGCAAAGCCCGCCAAATAGAAAAACAGCGAGCACTATGAGGGCAGCGAGCATATCAGTTCAAATGCTAATACTACTCGAAATTTCGTTGAGAGAGCATTCGCTCGACGTATTTCGCGATCACGTCGGCTTCGAGATTTACGGCATCGCCGGGCGAAAGCGTCGAGAGATCCGTCATTTCCCAGGTTTTTGGGATCACCGCAATGTCGAATTCGGTCTCCCTTAGCGCAGCGACCGTCAGGCTGATGCCTTCGACCGCGACCGAACCCTTGAAGACAAGATACTTTGCAAATTCAGGTTCAAAGCCGATCGTTACGGTACTGAAATCACCTTCGTCCTTCGCGCTGATGAACGTCCCGGTCGAATCGACGTGGCCTTGGACGATGTGCCCGCCCAAACGCTGTGTCGGAAGGAGCGCGCGTTCGAGATTTACTCTCGTTCCCGTTGCAAGACGATCGAGCGTCGTTCGGGCGAGCGTCTCGGGCGAGACATCGGCAGAAAAGCCGTTCGCAGCGACATTCAAAGCGGTCAGGCAAACGCCGTTGACCGCGATCGAATCGCCGTTCGCGATATCGGACGTAATGCGTGAAGCGCCGATGCGAAAAACCGCACCGGCAGCGCGTCTCTCGACCTGCTCGATCACGCCAAGTTCTTCTATCAATCCCGTAAACACTTGCAGTAAAATGATTTAGAACCAGGGCTTCTTATTCAGAACGTATGTTTGAACAAACTCTTCATCCGACTTTGTCAGATACATAATGCCTTCAATGATGCCGATGATCGCCATTATCATTGACGGTATCCCACACAGCAAGATCACGCCGACGAGCCAAACCGAGAGCATAATGATGCCTTCGGTGTTGTAGCCGAGGACGAACTTATGAATACCTAGGCCGCCGAGGACGATACCAAGCACGCCCGCCAGCACCTTTTTATCGGCTCCCGGCACAGGAGGGCGATTTCCGGCCTGCATCGGCCCGGCGTTATATGTTGGCAGCATCGCGCCGCAGCTCGAGCAAAGCCCGCCGCCTGCGACATTTTGAGAGTGACAATTCGGACAAGTTACATATTGCGTCTGCATAAGTTTTAAGCCGGCTCCGTCATAGAAAGTTTACGAATATCTATCGAGATCGGTTCCCCATCGGAGACGTCATTATAGATATTTACGAATTTGCGGCCGCACAGTATCTCATCCGGTTTATAGGATGAACGCGTATGAACACTCTGGGCGAACGTTTCGTCGATGCCTGTTAGTAGTATAAGCAATTCTGAATCCGTGGTCAGGTAATCCTCCGGTTCCATATCATAAAGCGGCGAAGTCTCGTCGATCGGATGCACGACCGTCCACGAAAGCGGGAAGAAAGTAACCTTTGGCCGTTCGAGCGGCAGGAATTCGAATTTTCGCGTAAATCTTCCGTCAACCTTGATGAACCGTGCGAAAAGGACCTGCACCTCGACTTCGATAAGCTGGTTATTGCGGGCATTCACGATCCGGAACATCAACCCTTTGCCGCCTTGGTACGGGGCGATGATGGCATTCTTGCTGAACTTGATCCTCGCTGTCGGTTTTGCGAATCTTGCAAAGACCAAACCCGTGATCAGGGCATTCGCAAGAAGGCTGTAGTACGACTCGATCGTAACCAGCAGATTCGGAACTATGCCGACCGGATGGATCGTCCCGTAGCCGATCGTCGCAAAGGTCTGCACGCTAAAGAAAAAGCCGCGAACGAAGAGATTCATTTGCGGTTCGCTGGTCGAATCAACGAGGCCTTCCACGCCGAACGATGCGTAAACGGCGCCAAAAATAATATTGCTGATAAAAAAGAGCAGCAGTACAAGCCCGAGGAAACCGGCCCAAGACATCGAGAGGAGAGAGTGATAGAGATTCATCGAGAAAACGGACGGCATACCCGTTCGATGAACGTTGAACGAACCATCGCGATTCAACAATCTTTGTTTCTTCTGGCCGGCAACGACCGATCCAAAGCCAAGATCCCTTTCGACCTCGGCGTAATCAATTAACGTTTTCGGCTCCAATGTTTCTTCCGCCACAGCTCTTTGCTCCTCAGGCAAAAAGTATATCTATCGTCCATACGGATTGTAAAAGCATTTTGCGGCGTGAAATAATCTCCTCTTTGAACTTATGGCAGAAGCAGCACACAACGAGGCACCGCCCGCATTGAAGATCCTTAGGGTCGGAGTTCCTGACACGACGTCGCTCGCCGATCTTGTCGAATGGTTCATCGCTCGCGATGAACGCGTCGCGCGGGTGCGTCATCCGGTTGCCGACGAACTCTTTGCGTGGAAGCAGGAAGATGATTCCGCAAGCGGCGTCAGCATCTATCCATTCGAAAACGCCGAAGCTCGTTTCGCCATCGGCGTGATCCAAGCTGTCGCAGAGAATAATACTGAGGAACTTCTCAAACTCTGGATAACGGACATCATCGAAGCTCTAGGCCGCGCACGCGAAACAAAGGGCGAACTTACGAACGCCTACGGCCTTGATGCGGACGAGGAAGCCTTTCCCATCGTCAAGGCAGAAAAGCTGCCTAGCAAGATCGAACAGCGATTGTATCTTTCAAGCTGCTGGCTTGAGTTATTATGCACGGCCGAGGCGCGCGTGCTTGGCTGGGTGTATCAGGAAATGTACGGCAAACCGTTCTCTCCTTAACGGAAGATCTTGCAGTTCGCCATATTGCCGGTCTTCATTCCGCGAGTGAACCACTCGACACGCTGTTGCGAGCTGCCGTGAGTGAACGAATCGGGAATGACGTAACCTTGCGTACGCTTTTGGATCATATCATCACCGACCGCGCTCGCGGCACGGATCGCTTCTTGCGGGTCGCTCGCATCAAGCCGTCCCTGGGATGCCGCGTAATTCGCCCAGATGCCCGCATAGCAGTCCGCCTGAAGTTCAAGGGCCACTGAGCCTTTATTTCCTGCATTCGAGGCTTGCAGGCGGTCCATCGTGCCCATAAGGTTCTGTATATGATGGCCGAACTCGTGAGCGATCACATAGGCTTGGGCGAAATCGCCCGGAGCCTTGAATTCGCGCTTCAGTTCATCGAAGAACGCAAAATCCAGATACAAATTCATATCGCCCGGACAATAGAACGGACCCATCGCCGCATCGCCAAGTCCGCAGGCAGATCGTACCTGGCCGGTGTATAGGACGAGTTTCGGGTCTTGATATCTAACGCGCGTTTGCTGCGGAAGGATCTGCTTCCAGCCGTCTTCGAGGCTGCCCATGATAGCTCTTGCGAATCGCGAATTCTCGTCCGGCTGAGCGGGGTTGGCCGAATTCGCTGCGGGCGCTTGCACCTGCTGACTGTCGATCGACCCCGTATTTTGGAATAGAGCACTTGGGTCGCCGCCGCAAAGCAGCACAGCGAGAGCGATGATGATCACGCCCAATCCGCCGCCGCCCATCGCGATGCCGCGGCCCGATATGCCGCGTCTATCTTCTACATTCGAACTCGGTCTAAGGTCTTGCCAACGCATATTGAGATTCTAGTTAGAAACTGCAAAAAGGCAAAAGAGAGCCGCCACCAGAAAGGCCGATCCGCGGCCAGACGCCCGTGCAAAGCTATTGCTTGCATAAGTTAGCTTTCCGAAAAAGCTTGACAGACGGTCGCTTCTTCGGTATTCTTTCTGGGCATTACCGTTGTCGTCTTGAATCTCCTTCGTTTCCACATTTACTTGGAGGAAAAATGATCAAATTGGATATCGTCAACCTCGTTGCCGACAGGACGGGAGTGCCGAAACAAAAGGCCGAGCAGGTTGTTGACTCGCTTTTTGAAGCGATGAAAGAGGCTCTCGCAAAGGGCAAGAGGATCGAACTGCGCGGATTTGGCGTTTTTGTAGTAAAGGCGCGCAAACGCGGCGTAGGCCGCAATCCGCGAACCGGCACCGAGGTGCCGATCCCCGCGGGCAAAACCATTAGATTCAAGCCAGGCAAAGAGCTTTCGGCAAGATCTGTTTAAAATAGAGATCAGTTCGTTATAAAGATAAGGGAAACGCCGCAAACTTCCGCGAGTCAAATGCAGTAATAACGCGGAGACTGCGGTCTTTTCTGTTTTTGTCCATTAGTAAATAGTGCAAGAAGCCGAGCCGGTAAATTACGAATTCTTTTATGGCGAAGAGTTGCCGCGGCCGTCAGTTCTGGTCTGCGCTCGACATATTCTGCTGCTCGCCGTTACATTCTGTACCGCAACGATCGCGGGCACGCTCTATCCTTTCGGGCCGATAAATGATTTTGTCGTCGGCAGCGACCCGCAGACGACCGATGAGGTCATCGCCTTCATTCTGCAACTTCCCGAACGCTATCTCGCAATAATCGGACACTCGATCGAGCTTCTTTTCACGAATTCATACGTCCTGACCTACGGGCTCGAGTTCTCCCTCTCGCTGCTCCTGATCCTCGTCTCGCACGAAATGGGGCATTACATTGCCTGCCGCATTTACAAGGTGGATTCAACCCTGCCGTTCTTTATCCCGACGCCGCCGATGATCGGCCCGGCGGGCACATTCGGTGCTTTCATTCGTATCAAGACGCCGATGCCGTCAAAACATTCCGTCTTTGATATCGGAGTTGCAGGGCCGATCGCGGGGTTTATCGCGATGCTGCCGATCGCGATAATTGGGATCGCGCAAATGGAGATGGTCAGCCCGGCGAGCATTCCTGATACGGGTCAGCTCGTATTTTCAGACCCATTAATAATGCAGGGCATCGCCTCGCTGTTCGGCAAGAACCTGAGTTTCGGCGTCGGAAATGCGTTCTACTATGCGGCCTGGATCGGAGCTCTCGTTACCGCGATAAACCTGATTCCGTCGGGCCAACTCGACGGCGGACACGCCATTTATGCCGCTCTCGGAGAGCGTGCTCATTACTGGACGGGCAGAATAGCGTTCGTCGCAATGGCGATCCTCTCCGTACTCGGCGCATATTTTTACAGCAGCCCGAGCGGCTTCCTTATCACGATCATTTTGGGAATAATGCTGAAGGTCGGCCACCCGCGTCCGTACGACCAAACACCGCTCGACGCAAAAAGAAAAGCAGTGGCATTTCTGACACTGCTGATATTCATTCTTACGTTCTTGCCTTTCCCCGTGAAACTTACCTAAAAGTTCACGACGCGATATTCGGCAAGAGGCCCTTGATCTCGCTTACGACGCGTTCTGCATCGTCGTTCCCGTCGAGCGCGATCATAAAAAAATCATAGCTCGTCTTAAAGCAAACGACGCCGTTCCCGAAGAACCAAACGCCCTCAAGCAGCGGATTTCCGCCCAAGATCGTACCGATAGGAAACCCCGTAACCTCGGTCGGATTCAACACTTTCGTCATCATCACCGCACCGGAAGCAAACGCGAACGCTCCCAGCATCGGCGCTCCGACACGCTTTGCGATGTCGCGTTCGAACTCGATCCTCTCGCGCTCTGCGTCGTTCAGACGACCTTTCTCGATCAATGTTTCACGGCGTTTCAGATAGCCGTCAAAACTGTCAGCGAGTTTCTTGACAGACCAAACGGGGATCGCAGAATTCATAAGCCAATGCGAGTTGATACCCGTAAAAACGATGCCCAAGCCCGCCCCGACCATCATCGAAGCGCCTGTAACCGCGGCCTTTGCAGGATCCTCTTTTGCGGACGCAGCGGCGTTCTTCAACGCATTCAAGATCGTATTGGTCGTCGAGGTAAGTGACGCGCCGAACCCGACGACCTTCGTCACGCGTTTCGCGTTCGTGCCGATCGACGATGCGGTATCGCCCAACGTATCGCTTGCCTTACCTGCGATATCTGCGACCGTCTCACCGGCCTTTGTCCCGGCCTCGACAGCGGCATCCCGAAGCGGTTCGCTAACGTTCCACGCGGTCTTTGCCGCATCGCCGGCCGTGCTCGCGACGTCTTCGACTATCGTTACGGCCTTTCGCCCGATGTCGGTCTTCTCTGCCTGCGTCTTTACGACCGACGCTCCTTTCTGCGCCGTATCGACAACGACGCGCGCGCCGCTCTCGATCTTGTCCTTTTGGCCGAGCTTCTCGTCGATCCCGTCCAAGGTCTCCGCCGCTTTTTTTTGCCAACGCTCAAATATCTCTTTGCCTTCGCTCATACACCTAGTTTTATCACAATTCTCCCCGTCTCGAATACGTTTTTACGGCATCGAATGTTCGCCTTCGGAGATGTTAGAATCTTTTCGAAGAGGTTATGCCGAAGATAAAGTGCCCGCAATGCGGCAAAGAAACTGACTTTACGGGGAACGAATTTCGCCCATTCTGCTCCGAACGCTGCAAGCTCCTCGATCTCGGAGCTTGGGCAGACGGTGATTACGCGGTTCCCGCAGATATTTCGAACCTCTCGTCGGAAGATCTTGCACAGATCGAGGCGGCATTGGAGAAGAAAGACGAATGACCGCGCTTCCCGCTATTTTCTTGTCCGAGATCGGAGGCCTAGCCGTCGCCGCTCTGTTCTTCTTTGTGTTGTGCCTGCTTGCATACATCGCTTTCAGGCTGCTTAAACGCTCCGCGAAAATGGCAGTTCGCTTGATCGTCGTGCTTGTCATCCTCGCGGTCGCGGCGTCCGGCAGCCTTGCGCTCTACTCATTTCTCAAGACGCCTGCAAAGCCCGCAGCAAAAAGCCGTTCAACACGCTGACGCGAACAAAAAATGGACGATCCGCAACGAGCGAACCGTCCAAAATTTGGAGACAAAACAATAACCGAAAAATGCCGTTTACCTACGGCCGCTGCGCAGAAGCAGACCAAGCACGACGCCGATAGCCGCCGAGATCAGGATCGTCTGGCCGGGCTTTTGCCGCGCGAATTCTTTCGCGTCCTCGATCAATTCTTTCGGGTCCTTCGCCGACAGTTCTTTGAACTTGTCGCCGACGTGCGCGACATTTTCCTTCGCGTAATCATACGCTTTGCCGGCCGCGTCCTGTACCTTTTTCCCGTATTCCTGTGCCTGCATCTTTATTTCTCCTAAAAACTCGTCGCTCTGGTGCCCGTATATCCTGCCTCCGCGTCGAGCGGCATAAGGCCCTGTTCGAGTTCCGCTTCCGCTTTCTTAACCTCGTTCTCAAATTCCGACATCGTAAAATTCCTCCCCCGCAAAATGATCGAACCAAATGATCGCCTCGGTCGTAAAACTTTTTCCGAACCGTCTGGCATCAGATTCCAAACGCCCTCTAAGCGTTGTAACGAAATTAGGCGAAAGTTTGTTCCCCGATAGTTTGGTTCGAGACGGTGATCTAAGGTTGACAACAACTTTCTGAAAATGCAAACTTGTTCGGTAAGTAAGCACTTACTTATGCGAGGACACATTGATCGAAAATTTTTTTAGTTGCGACCCAAGCGCCCGAATGTCGGGCGATGAACGTCGGCTTGTGATACTTCAGGCGGCGGTCGAACTCTTTTCCCAGCACGGGTTTAAGGGTGCTACGACCAAGGAAATAGCGAAGGCTTCGGGCGTTTCCGAAGCGATGCTTTTCCGCCATTTTGAAAATAAGGACGCACTATACGAAGCGATCATCGAAACGAAGGGTTGCCGCGAAAGCGCAACAAAATTTGCCTGGGACAACGATGAAGCATTGATAAAGGCGATCGCCGAAAAGGATGACGCCGCTGTTTTTTATAGATTGGGGTTCACGGTCCTCGAAAAGCAGCAGTCGAACGTTCCGTTCATGCGACTGCTGCTCTACTCGGCCTTGGAGGAGCACGATCTTGCCGAGCGGTTCTTTCACGAGTTCGTCGAGCGTGTCTATGATTTTATCGGCGGGTATATTGCGACGCGGCAAAAGGACGGCGCGTTCCGAAATGTGAAGCCGAGACTGGCGGTGCGGGCATTCCTCGGAATGCTGCTCCATCATTCGCTGAACAATATATTGTGGGATAAGAGCGGCTATTTGCTCAAGATCTCGAACGACGATGCGGCAAAAGGCTTTGCCGATATTCTACTAAACGGATTGAACGCTAAAGAGGCGTAAATTTTTCAAATGTTTCTAAAAACTAGGCGTTTTGTGCCTGCATTTCTACTATGCGGAACCATATCGGTGATATTGCTGGGAGCAGCGTGCGGCAGTTCGTCGGCAAATTCGAACGCAAATGCAAATACGCAAGTACAGGCAGTTGACGTTACGACCGCGCAGGCCGTCGTTCACCAAATTCCTTCTTATTTCGAAGCAACAGGCAGCCTCGCAAGCGATGAATCGACCGACGTCGCGCCGACGATAGCCGGCAAGGTGATCGAGGTGAATTTCGACGTCGGATCTTACGTTGCCAAGGGAAGCGTACTCGTCCGTCTCGACCCAAGGGATGCGCGGCTGCGTCTCGAACAGGCTCAGGCAGGCGCTGAACAGGCTCGTAAAGGCGTTGATTCCGCTGCGGCCGCAGTGCGTCAGGCTCAGGCAAAACTTGGCGTTCCGGTCGGTTCGCATTTCGCGGTCGATGAATTCCCTCAGGTTCGCAGTCTTAAGGCAAATCTGCTGCTCGCCGAGAAAGAGTTGACCCGTGCCGAGAATCTGTTCAAGACCGGCGACATTTCACGCTCGATCCTCGATCAGCGGCGCGCAACTCGCGATTCACTCGCGGGCCAGCTTGCCGACGCACGCGCAAATGCTCAAGTCGCCGAGAAGGCCATCTCGTCCGCTCAGGCGCAGGAAGCCGCAGCGAAAGCTGCTGTCGCATCGGCAGAGGCTCAGGTCGATCAGGCAAAGAAGGCCGTGAATGACACGGCAATTCTCGCCCCGATCAGCGGATTTGTCTCCGAACGAACCGCAGACCCCGGCGAGTACGTGAGCCCGAGCGTGCCGAATCCGAAGATCGCAACAATTATGCGTACTTCGACACTTCGTATGAAGATCGAGGTGCCGGAACAATCGATCGAGCTCGTGAAACCCGGACAGTCGATCTCGCTTCAGACGAGCGCGTATCCCGATCGGAATTTCGTCGGGAAGGTCGTCCGCATCGCGCCGAGTTTGAACGTGACGGCGCGAACTTTGACCGTCGAGGCCGACGTGCCGAATCCTGACGGGGCGCTCAAACCGGGACAATTCGCGACGGTACGCATTACGAAGTCTCAGCCCGAAAATGCCGTGATGATCCCGGCGGCCGCAGTGCGTGCGGACGGCGATATAAATAAAGTTTTTGTCGTTAAGGACGGAGTCGCTCGTGAGGTGATCGTCCAACTCGGGCTGCTCGAGAACGATCTTATCCAGGTCAAGAACGGCCTCGCTGAGAACGACGTCATCGCAACCAACAACCTCGCCGCCCTGTTCGACGGAGTCCGCGTGACCCAGTGAGAGTGAATGCGATATTACTCCCCGACCTTGGATCTTTTGATATTGGACCTTGGACTAACTTATGCAGTGGTTAGCTGAAATATGTGTTAAACGGCCGGTATTTGCGACGATGT
>DAORTR010000029.1:0-23612 GCA_035432765.1 Pyrinomonadaceae bacterium | reverse complement strand
CAGTATCCAATTCTAGCGTCAGGGCAAACTTTGTCAAGGTTAAGAGCATCAAACTTCCATTGAAGCGCCCGTTTGGCAGCTTGACAGGCTTTTTACAAGCGAACACAATACCTGATTGCGTAGGAAGTTTTGTCTTTTATGATAAATCTTCGACAGTCCATAAGAATCGTCCTTCCATTGCTGGCCTTTGTCGGCACATTTGCGATGGCCGGTTTTGCTGCGCCTGCGAACTACGACGGCACGGAGTCCGAGCAGCCGAATGTGAATGGTGCGGCGACGCTTGCGACGATCCGCGGCGTGGTGAAGGACGAATTCGGCAGCCCGATAGCCGATGCGACGGTCGCGATCTTCAAGCTCGGCACCAATAAGCTGCTGAAACAGGTAGATACCGCGACGAACGGCTCCTATTCCCTAAAACTTTGGCCGGGGACATACACGATCCTCGCTGTTGCAGAGGGTTTTAATCCGACAACGCTCGACAGCGTAAAAGTTGCTTCGTCAACGGAAGTAAATTACGCATTCAAGCTCATAAAATCGGGCGCCGGGAATACGCTTCCTGAAAAGCGCGCGGATCGAAACAGTTCGAAGTGGAGAATTCGCGGGGCGACGCTAGGACGATCGATCTATCAGAATCAAGACGGCGAAACTCCGACCGATAAGAATACGGAGACGGCCGAAGTCGTCGAAGACGAGCCGAAAAGCTGGGTCCGTCCGACAGGCGTCGTTGAAACTTACTTTGCGGCGGACAAACGCGGTTCATACACGGGCGTTAATTTTGCGACGCTGCTGCCGGTCAATTCTCGAACGGACGTCGTCATCGCCGGGCAATTCTCGCCGAATTCGCGTACGGCACAGCGTATCGAATCGATCCTGCGCTTCAAGGCGAACGAACGCCATCAATTTTCTATAAAAGGTTCTGCATCCGCGCTTGGCCGCGTTCGCCTCAATGGACGCGATCACTCTCTCGGCCAGTTCTCGCTCTCGGGCTTTGACGAATGGAAGGTCCGCGACGGATTCATCCTTGTCCTCGGCCTTGATTATTCCACATTCGCAGGGGCAAGCGGCGATTCATCGCTGATGCCGCGAGTCGGCGTCCAATACGATCTCGATGCCAAGACTCGTCTGCGGGCAGGATTTACGTCCTCGACGGATGAGCGTGCGTGGACGAACGTCGCGCAGTTCGAAGGTTTTGCGGTTCCGTTCACTGAGCCTGTCTCTGTCGAAGATCTTGCAGTTGAGCACAACACGCCGCGTATGAACCGGTCGGCGAGGCTCGAATTCGGGATCGAGCGTGTGCTCGATAACGCATCAAGCGTTGAGGCGACCGTTTTCGGCGACACGTCATTCTCACGCGGTGTCGGACTTGCGAGACTGCCTTTCGCGGCCTTAGACAATTCCGAGTTCGATAGCTTTGTCTCGAACCAAAGAGGTCGTGCGGCCGGCGTTCGCGTTGTGTATTCGCGGCGGCTCTCGTCCGCTCTGCGGGCTTCGACAGGCTACTCATACGGCACGGGCCAGAAGCTATCGGCATACGCTATTTCCGATCCAACGAGAGTTTTTGAGTCCGGCATTTTCCAGACGCTATTTGCAGAAATTACGGCTGACCTTAATAGCGGAACGCGTGTTCAGGCGATCTATCGACTTTCGCCCGATGCGACGATCTTCGCGATCGATCCGTTCAAAGGCAGGCTTGCGATCTACGACCCGGGCTTGAGCGTACTGGTAACGCAGACTTTACCGAGATTCGGGCTGCCGCTTCATGCAAAGGCGATCATCGATGCCCGCAACCTCTTCGACGTCCAGACGTCGCTTGCGGCGGGCGAAGGCCGTTTGATGCTCGATGGACAGGGCAGGCTGATCCGCGGCGGGATCATGGTGAGGTTTTAGGATCGGTCGCCATTTTTTTCCGAAATCTCGGATTTTTGCCCATTTTCTTAGATTTTTAGCCATCGAAACCTCGCAAAATTGTGCACCGGACTGAAAGGATCCCGATATTTCAAGCATTCAGCGCCTGCGCCGGAAAATATCGCGTTCGGAACACATTTTGCAATTAGAATATTCTTGGTGAGGTGTATTGACCGCCGATGAAAGGCAAGTTTCTGACCAGTTGGAGCTTAATGTGGCTCGTCGCCGCGGTCTTGCTTGCTTCGGGAACGGCCTTAAACCTCTCACAGCGTGCTTTTCACAAACTTCCTCCGACCGATGGCGTCGAATGGGTACATAAAGGCGACGGAATTTATGCCGAACGGGTATTTCCGAACTTTGCCGGTGCTAGGGCGGGCATTGCTCCGGGCGATAAGCTGATCGGCGTCAGTTTGAACGGCGGTGAGGCGACCGAACAAGTTACCTCTGTTGCCGACACTCAGATCTATCTCGATGCCGCAGGAGTTGACGGAAGCCTAACGTATCTTTACCAGCGTCTGCGATACACCTTCTCCGACAACTACTATTACGCCGACCTGACCCATATCGACAGCGTTCCGCGTTGGACGCCGTCGATAATCTTTCTTTCGATCGTCGGGCTTATATGGCTTGCAGTGGGCGGATTCGTGCTGTTCAAGCAGGGAAGTTCGTCGCCGTTCGTGCTGCATTTTGCGTGGGTCTGCCTTGCCGCGTTCGTTTTCCACACGTATCGTGCGGTCGGTTCGGGGCAGGATCTTGACCTCGCGATCGGACTTGTGGACAGCATTGCGTTCGCATTTTTTGCGCCGCTTTTCCTGCATTTTTGTACGCGTTATCCCGTGCGGGTCCGGGTCTTGGACAAGCACCGTTGGCCGACGTATCTGCTTTATCTTCCGGCGACCTTGCTTTCGGCCGCTCTCATCATCTTCTCTGTAATTCCCGCTCTGGCAGCAGAATCCGGGTTTGCGGCTTTTGTCGCGAGACTTGACGATGCGATCGGATTATTTTCGCTGCTGAACAACCTGCTTTTGTATCACTTCATTGCAGGCATTTCGGGCGGCGCATTGTTCCTGATCTGGCGGTTCATCAAGAACCATCAGACGATCGTTCGCCAACGCCTGAAGTGGGCGATATGGGGCACCATCGCGGCCGTATTGCCGATCCTGCTTATCGAGATCGCCGTTCGGTTCGGAATGCATATCGGCCCGGAAGACATTTCAGCAAGTGCCGTGAGGACACTGCCGCTCGCTTTGATCCCATTGAGTTTTGGGCACTCGGTCGTCCGATATCGCTTGATGGATGTCGATGTTGTTGTGAGGCGAGCCTTGGTTTATGCCCTCACAACTCTTGCGATCGCGATGATGATCGGCGCGGTCGCTCTCGGACTCGTATTCCTCGCGGTCGGCGACAATCTCTCGACAACGGAGATCACGCTGCGTGCCGTTATCGCGATCGTGGCGATGGCGGCGATCGTCCTCTTGAGCGAACCGCTCAAGAAATTTTTACAAGAGCGTGCGGACAGATTCTTCTATGGCGAACGCTACGATATGCGGCAAGGCCTTGTTGATTTCGGCAAGACGATCTCTGCGACGACGAGCCTCGATCCGCTGCTGAATTCGCTCGTCGAGCGGCTGAAGCAGGTGCTGAACGTCGAGAAGGTCGCGATCTTCCTCGAAGACCCAACCGCTGAATCGCATTATCGCGTCGCGCGTGCGTCGGGCCTTAGCGCAAAGTATCGAATTCCGGCGGATTTCCGAACGATGATCCGACAGCGCGCGGCCGGACGCGGCATCGTTCGAGCGGATGAGATCGAATCGCCCGAATCTGAGAATGGAGCTCTCGCGCATGTCGATGGCGTCCGCAAAGAACTGCATTATTTCGTGCCGTGCGTCGCACGCGGCAAGATGGTCTCCGTGATCGGCTTGGGACGAGCAAATGACGGGTCGCTGTTGTCGAGCGAAGACCTCGAAATACTTCAGACGATCTCCGGCTACGTCGCGGTCGCGGTCGAGAACAGCCGTCTTTACGAAGAGCAGCAGCGTCATACCGATGAGCTTGCGATCCTCAAAGAATTCAACGAATCGATCGTCGAGTCCGTCAATGTCGGACTGCTTGCGGTTGACGAAGACGGACGCATCATACGCTGCAATTCGCCGTTCGAGACGATGATGGGCCTCGAACGCGATTCCGTCGTCGGGAACACGGTCGATCGTGTCTTCGACGCGAGTTTTGCGCGCAATCTTGACAGCATTCTTGGCAAGTCCCGCTGGCATCTTACCGAAGTTCGAAATGCGTATAAGATGCACGCCTTCGATTCTGACGGCCGCTCGCTGATGCTGAATGTCGCAGTCGCCCCGCTGCGTTCTGTCTCGAATCAGCAGACCGGCGCGATCCTCGTACTTGAGAATGTTACGGGCCGCGTAAAGCTTGAAGAAACGCTTCAACAGAGCGAAAAGCTATCCAGCATAGGCTTGCTGGCCGCGGGTGTCGCACACGAGGTCAATACGCCGTTAACGGGCGTCTCAAGCTACACGCAGATGCTCTTGGGGATGATCCCGGATACGGATCCGAAGCATGCTCTTCTCGAAAAGATGCAGCGGCAGACCGAGCGTGCGACGAATATCGTCGGGAACCTGCTGAATTTCTCACGCACCGGTAATTCGACAGACTTTGCCGACACCGATCTCAATAAACTTTTGAACGACACGCTGCAGCTTCTCGAACCGCAGCTTCGCAAATCGAATGTTGCGATCGTCAAGGAATATGCGGAACCGCTCTCGGCAGTTCACGCAAACGGCGGGAAGCTCCAACAGGTCTTTACGAACCTGATCTTGAACGCCCGCGATGCGATGCAAATGGGCGGCACGATCAAACTTCGCACGCTGGTCTTAGGCGAGGATCAGGTCGTCGTTGAGGTTTCGGATACCGGCGAGGGCATCCCGACGGAGAACTTGACGAAGATATTCGACCCATTCTTTACAACAAAGGGCGTCGGCAACGGTACCGGCCTCGGCCTTGCGGTAACTTACGGCATCGTGCAGGAACACAGCGGTTCGATCGAGGCCTTTAGCGAGAACAGCGACGGTACGACATTCAGGCTTACCTTGCCGGCCGCACACGCCGTTCGCCGCCGTGCCGTCAGCTAGGCAAGCACCTCGTCCGCCTTTCGCTTCAAGTAATAGATCGCGGCAAGAAAGGCGCAGAGCATTATCGCCGACGCCACCCAGAAAGTCCTTTGGATCGTCGGATCGTCCACCTCACCGATAGCATTGTTCAATAAGAATCCTGCGGCCATCGGCGCGATCGCCCGAGCGAGGCTTGCTCCCGACTGCATAATTCCGAGCGCTTTGCCCTGCTCGTGTTCCGGAGCGTTCTTGGACGCAAGGCTCGTGAGCGCAGGCGAAGCTATCGAGTTCCCGATCGAGAAGAATGTGATGCCGACAAGCAGGCCGATGAGGCCGCCGGATGCGGGGCCGACGAACGGGACGGCGAAGAGGCTGACGGTCAAAAGGACAGTGCCAGCGACGGCAAGGTTCGGCTCGCCGAATCGTTTCGCAAGGCGAGCGAATATTCCGCCCTGCAGGCCGACGGCGAGCGCTCCGATGAACAGGAAGAGCCAGCCGTTCGCGTGTGCATCGTAGCCGAAACGCTCCTGCGTATAGAGAACAAATGCGGTCGTCATAACCGTAAAGCCGACGGTTATGAGGAAATAGATGATCGTGATGCCGCGAAAGCTGATGTCCTTGAGCGAATGGAATATAACGGCGAAGCGGTTGATCTCGCGCGGTTGACTTCGCGCCTTTGCGACATCGAGCGATTCGGGCAAGAAGAAATACACGGCGATCGCATTTACGAGAGCCATTCCCGCTGCAAAAAGGAACGGGACATGCGGTCCGAAGGTTGACAGAATTCCGCCAAGCGCAGGTCCGAGGACGAATCCGATGCCGAATGCCGCGCCGATCAAGCCCATTCCGCGGGCTCGATTCTCACGCGAAGTAACATCGGCGATATATGCCTGTGCCGTCGATATGTTGCCGCCCGTGATGCCGTCGAGGATGCGGCCCGCATAGACCATCCAAAGTGCGGTCGCAAGTCCGACGACGACAAATCCGAGAGCGGTTCCGAGAAGGCTCACGAACAAGATCATACGCCGCCCGTATCTATCGGAGACCGCTCCGAAGATCGGGGCGAAAAAGAACTGCATTATCGAGTACGAAGCAACGATCAAGCCGTAGTCGATGGGCGTTCCCTTAAAAAGATCGCCGTCAACGTAATAAGGCAGAACGGGTATTACGATGCCGAACCCGATGAGATCGATCACGACCGTAAGGAAGATGATCAGGATCGGTTTTGTGAGGAATTTCTCGGACTCGGCGTTTTCTGTTTCAGTCCGCGGGTCTTGTGTCATTAGAGAAGTGCTTCGCCTTTAAGGTTCTGCAAAACCTTATACAGGCAAGCTGACCATTTCGGACGGATTATTGTAAACTACACAAATTACATTAGCACTCAAAAACGGATCTTCGAAGAATCATGGCGCAAAAATTCAAACCAGCAAGCTTAGCGATCGTCGCACTATTAGTAGCCTTTCTCTTTATGCAGCAAGACGTAAACGCACAGAAAAAGCGGAAATCAGGACAGGAAAAGCCCGTTGCCGCTCTCGCAGCCGCTCCGCCGGAAATAGCCTTCACGGTCGGAATGTCGAAGCCTTGGACACATTTGCTCGAGGTCCAAGTGAGCGTCAAATGGGATCAGATGCCCGAGGCTCTTGACCTCAAGATGCCTGTCTGGACGCCGGGAAGCTATCTTATCCGCGAATATGCACGACATGTGCAGGATTTCGGCGTGAAGAATTCGGCAGGTGCGGATCTTGTCTGGCAAAAGAGTTCGAAGAACACGTGGACGATCAAGACCGGCGGTGCCAAAGA
Organism: Pyrinomonadaceae bacterium; assembly: GCA_035432765.1. Lineage (GTDB taxonomy): Bacteria > Acidobacteriota > Blastocatellia > Pyrinomonadales > Pyrinomonadaceae > OLB17. Next base: position 16,785 of record DAORTR010000029.1, on the reverse strand, counting down.
GATCAAGGCGAGCTACCAAGTTTATGCGAATGAGCTTACCGTCCGCACGAATGAGGTGAACAGCGAACACGCATTTTGGAACAACGGCGCGACGCTGATGTTCGTAAAAGGCCAGCTTGCCGCCCCATCGACCGTTACGGTAAACCCTTACGGGGATTGGAAGATCGCAACCGGACTGCCGCAAGTCGCGGGTAATTCGGCGAATACATTCAGAGCGCCGAATTTCGACGTTCTTTTCGACTCGCCGTTCGAGGTGAGCAACTTCACCGAGTTCAATTTTGTTGTCGAGGGCAAGCCGCACAGGCTCGTTTTCAGCGGCGAAGGGAACTATGACGGACCGGAGATCGCTGCGGACGTTGCCAAGATCGTTCAAGAGGCATACAAGATCTTCGGCGAGCTTCCGTATGAGAATTACACATTCATCGTGAACTTACGCGGCGGCGGCGGCCTGGAGCATCTTAATTCGACCGCACTGCAGTTCAACCGTTGGGGATTCAAGCCGCAGGCTAGGCTGACGGGGTTTCTTGGTCTCGTCGCGCACGAATATTTTCACGCATTCAACGTAAAACGAATTCGGCCCGATGCGCTTGGGCCTTTCGACTACGAAAATGAGAATTATACGCGCCTTCTTTGGGTCGCAGAGGGCGGAACGGAATATTATTCCGCATTGCTTTTGCTGAGAGCCGGGCTGCTCTCGCCGCAAGAATATCTCGCCGGAAAGGCCGACGCGATCCGACGCCTCGACGCGCTTCCGGGCCGCTTGGAGCAAAGCCTCGAAGAATCGAGCTTTGATGCGTGGATCAAATATTATCGCCAGGACGAGAACTCGATGAACACACAGATCTCGTATTACGATAAGGGCGAGCTCGTAAATATGCTGATCGATCTGAAGATCCGCGAAGCGAGCAAGGGCACGAAGTCGCTCGATGACGTGATGCGTGCTCTCTACAACGATTTCTACAAGAAGGGCAAGAATTACACGCCGGCCGATTATCAGCATTTGGCTGAAGTCGCGGCGGGTGTTTCGCTCGACGATCTCTTCGGAAAGTACGTTCGCGGTACTGCTGAGGTCGATTGGAACGCGTTCCTGAACGGCATCGGGCTTGAGATCATAAAGAGCGGCGGCGGCAAGCCATATCTTGGTGCGGAACTGACCGAGGCGAACGGCAATCTGACCGTAAGAGCGCTTCCCGCGGGATCGCCCGCATACGAACAAGGCCTGAACACGGGCGACCAGATCGTTGCCGTTGACGGCTATCGCGCGACGAACTCGTTCCTTTCGACGTGGACGGCGAACAAGAAGGTCGGCGATAAGATCAAGCTGACGATCTTCCGTTTCGATAAGCTGCGTGAGATAGAGGTGGCTCTCGGAGCCGATCCGCGAAAGATGTACAGCATTTCTGCCGTCCCGACACCGACAGCCGAGCAGACGACGCTCGAGAAGCAATACCTGAATGCGGACCAGTAATTCCCGGCCTTTCATATACAAGGCGTTCGCGGCTTTCGTTGGAGTATCGGCCTTCGCGGCGGCGTGCGGAGGCCCCGTCAAGACGGATCCGACCGCGGCGCCGATCGCCGACGTACCTGCGGTGCGTCTGAACTATCGCTACGAAGCGGATGTTCCTGCGCCGCAACTTGCCGTAAATGCCGCCGAAGAAAAGAACGCGGCGATCCAGGCTGATTTCGATCAGAACCGTCAGCAGGAATTTCTCGATAGGACGATCACCTCGCCCGATAAGAAGTATGTTCTGGCGGTTTACCGTGCGGCGGAAGATCGAGTGTCCGAATATCGGCTTGATGTTTACTCTCCGGACGGGAAGCTCGTCCGCAAGATCTCATCGGAATCGATGGCGGTGCATTTTCCGGATTCGATCTCTTGGTCGCCGAATTCAATGAAGGTCGCATTCGCGGCTATGACACGCGGTGTTGCCCCGACGCCAACGCCTTCGCCGGGCGCTTCGCCGGGCGCTTCCAAGCCCCATTCGGAACCTTCGCCGACCGCCGAGGCTTCTCCGGCCGAGCAGCCCGCGGAAGCAACTCCAGCGCCCGAAACACAGCCCGCGGCCGGGACGACGCCTGAAGCTCCAAAAGGCTTACTTACTTTCGGCTCCGAGCAGATATACATCTGCGAGAATGACGGAACCGGCGTCAAACCGATAACGCAGACCGAAGGCCTGATCTATTTCTACTACGCTTGGGCGCCCGACAGTTCGATGCTCGCGGCTCTGGCGATCACATCGCGCGAATGGGATTATTTTGACGGCATAGCCGCGATGAAAGGCGAATCGTGGACGCCGGTCGGCAGGCTGCGTACTGTCGAGACGAATGGCCGCGAACGCAGGCTTGACGACAACCTGACGGCCGTGCGGCCAGTGTTCTCGCCGGATTCGACGAAGGTCGTGACGGCGTTCGACACGCAGGTCCGGATATATGATGCGGTCGGAACCTCGCCCACGCAGGCGGCGATCCCCTTGAGGAACCAGCTTCTCCTTTCGTCGCAGACTTTTGACCGCGAACAGCAGCTAAAGCTCCAGGGACAGGACACGAACGTGAACGCGAATGCCGCTCCCGCGCCGATGCCGGACCTTTTGGCGACGACCTTGCCCGATCCGAAGACGCTTGTATCGTTCAATCCGATCGTTCAGGTCGAGTGGCCGCAGCCGGAGCTTATCTATTTCCGCACGGCTTTCGTGAAACGAATGCAGAACGCCGCCGACAGCGTTACGAGCTTTGCCAGATGGCACCGTCTCATTCTTTCGGGTCAGCGGCCTGCCGGTGAGACGAAATAAAATGGGACGGGGAAACTATGGAATACGGATCAATAGCCGAAATACTTTCGGAAAGTGACGCGGTGCGTGACGCGACGCAAGAATTTGTGTCGGGAATCTCCGTCGAGGAGTCCGAACAACTAGCAGATGGCGAGAAATGGACGCTTCGGCACCTTTTCGAGCACGTCTCGCTCGTTGACGCGAGTCTTCTAAAGCTTATCGCGATGCTTGCGGCAAAGAGCGAACGTTCTGACGCGGCGGCGAACACGGTTTCGGACGATTTTACCGAAATGTTGAGCGGCGTTTACTCGAAAAAACTCGAAGCTCCCGACCGTGTCCAACCGACGGGCGAAATTCCCGTTGACAAGAGCCTGCTATCGATGGAAGAGAGTCGCAGAGACCTCGCTGCCATGGGAGAGCAGCTCGAAGGAACGAACCTGATGGGCCTCAAGTATCCGCATCCGTATTTTGGCGAGATGACGGCGCCTGAATGGATGGTGTTAAGAAACAAGCACGAAGTGCGGCATTTAGATCAGGCTCGGGTGATCCTCGAAAAGATCCGGCAAAAATGAAAAAGAACCGGCGGGTAGGAGGGTAACCCGCCGGTGTGATTGGTTCGGGCGATACAGGTCAAAAGCTAACCAAACTGTTGACGTTCCCTGAACCTGATAATTGGATGTTTCCCATCGAGGCCGCGTTTGTCCAAAAAGCGGCTATGTTTACCACAAAAATGCGACCCGCTTGCCTCGAAAGAACTCCGCACTTTTGATAACTTATTTTGCTAATACGTATAAGAATATCTTAGAGTTTACCGAATGGATAAATTTTTGATTCGCGGAGGCGTCCCGCTCCGAGGCAAAGTCGAGATCAGCGGAGCAAAGAACTCTGCATTGCCGTGCCTGGCGGCTACACTGCTGACCGCCGAAACCGTTACGCTCCACAACGTCCCATACGTCAAAGACCTGATCACACAGAGACGTCTTCTCGAAGACCTCGGAGCTACCGTACTTACGCCGGAACTGCGTACGCACAAGGTAAATGCCGCGAACGTCGATATTTTCGAGGCTCCGTATGAGCTTGTAAAGACGATGCGTGCGAGCGTTTTGGCGCTTGGCCCGCTGCTCGCCCGATTTGGCCGTGCAAAGGTGAGTTTGCCGGGCGGCTGCGCCATCGGCACGCGTCCGATCGACCTGCATCTGAAGGCTTTCGAGCAGCTCGGCGCACACGTCTCGCTCGAATCCGGCGATGTCGTCGCAACGGCCCCTAAAGGCCGTCTAAATGGCGCCGTTATCGACTTCGAGAAAGTAACCGTAACCGGCACGGAGAACGTGATGATGGCGGCTTCGCTTGCCGAGGGCCGCACGCTCGTCAAAAATGCCGCACGCGAACCCGAGATCGACGATCTTGCAGAACTTCTGAACAAGATGGGAGCGAGGATACGCGGAGCGGGAACGAGCGAGCTTGAGATCGACGGCGTCGAGACGCTGAACGGCGCCGAGCATACGATCATTGCCGACCGGATCGAGACCGGCACATTCATCGTCGCGGCAGCGATCACAGATGGCGAGCTTGAGATACGCGGCTGCCGGCCCGATCATCTGGTCGCCGTCATCGACAAACTGCGTGCGGCCGGAGTCGAGATCGAGGAGATCAATCCGACGACCCTTCGTGTCAGACGTTCCGGGACCGGCCTTAAAGCGGTAAATGTAATGACCGAGCCGCATCCCGGCTTTCCGACCGATATGCAGGCTCAGGTGATGGCTCTGATGACGCAGGCCGAGGGCGAATCCGAGATCGTCGAGACGATCTTCGAGAATCGATTTATGCACGCCTCGGAACTTATCCGAATGGGCGCCGACATTTCGATCACGGGACATACGGCGATCGTCAACGGGCCGACAAAGTTGATGGGAGCAAAGATCCTTGCCTCGGATCTGCGCGCGAGCGCGTCGCTTGTTCTCGCCGCGCTTTGTGGGGAGGGCGAGACGCTAATTGACCGCGTTTATCACATCGACCGAGGTTATGAGACGATCGTGAGGAAACTGAGTTCGTTGGGTGCGAATATCGAGCGGATCACGGGTTCGTCGGCAGACGCCGAGACGGTTTAGTTTTTTTTCGGCGACCGAAAGGCCGTTCCGGCGCATCAAATTTGGAGTTTTTCGATGGAATGCCTGTTTTGCAAGATCATTGCCGGCGAGATCCCGGCAGCAAAGCTTTACGAGGATGAAGATTGCGTCATAATTCGCGACATCGAACCGCAGGCGCCTACGCACGTGCTCGTTCTGCCGCGAACGCATCTGGATTCACTCGATAAGGCGTCGCCGGCGGACGAACGCTTGCTTGGAAGGCTTTTGCTTGAAGCGGCGAATTTCGCACGGCGCGAGGGTCTTGCCGACGCCGGCTACCGAGTCGTGGTCAATACGAATGCGGATGGCGGCCAGACGGTGTTTCATCTGCACATACATTTGCTTGCGGGCCGGCCGTTCGTTTTTCCGCCCGGTTAGTTTTTATGAGAAGAGTTTTTTGGTTACCGATCCTATTCGCTTTCTGTTTTGTGCTGTCGAATTGCGGCGGCAAGCCCGGAGCCGATGCCAACGGCGCTAACGCCAACGCCGTCCAACTGCGTTCATTCGCCGATATTACCGATCCGGCCGCGGCGCTTGCCGAAGGCAACAAGCTGCTCGACGAGAACGATACCGAGAACGCGATCGAGGCGTATAAGCGTGCGGTCGAGCTAGACCCGAACCTCGGCGAAGCGTATTTCAAGATGGGCGTTGCCTATTCGCTGCTTGAGATCGAGGCAAAACACGGCGGAACGAGCGAACGCTTGCCCGGCGATCCGATCCCGAAAGAAGAGGCAAAAGAGAAGTCCAATTCCGTAAAGATGTTCGAAAAAGCGGTTGAGATCTATAAAAAACAGATCGCCGCTTCGCCTGAGGACGCCGCTGCGTTCTACACGCTCGGCCGTGCATATAACAAGCTGAACAAAGATAAAGAGAGCGAAGAAGCTCTGGAGAAGGCCGTCAAACTTAAGCCAGACGACAGCGATTACCAAACGGAACTTGGGTCGATCCGCATCAAGCTCGCGAAATATCACGAGGCGATCACCGCCTTGAAAAAGGCCGTCGATCTCGACGCCGACAATGTCGAAGCCGCCGAACTTCTAGAAGATGCACAGGCCGGCGCAAAGCGTGTCGATTACGTCTCGAAGCCGGATAATACCAAGGCGAATGCGAACGCGAATGCCAACGTTGATGCCGCAAATTCGAATTCTTCCACATCGACGGACACGAAAACTCCCAGATCCAACTCAAAAACGTCCGATCCCGGCGATCGACCACGCATCGTCAAGGACGAAAAAGACGCTCCTCCACCTGCGTCGAAACGGCATAAATGAGCCAATATTACACAGTTAGGCTTGTAATGCGTGTGTCAACTTGACATTTGCGGGGTCAGCGCCAAACTAAGCTTGGAGTTGTAGGTTTATTGCCTCAGCCGAGCCTCGGGCGGCTCGGTCGTGCCTCGGAAAGATGTCAGAAGCAACAGGAACACGATCTTTGAGCAGCGAGCGGCGCAGCAAGATGCTCGGCGCACGAGACGGCATTATCGAGCGGCTTGCGCACGACCTTCCGACAAAGATCGATCTCGAGCGCTTCCTGAATGTCGTCGTCTCGGAGATCGGGCGGATGACGGACGCAGACCGCTGCGACCTGATCCAACTCGACGGCGACAAGCAGCTTTCGATCAGCCACGAATGGAGACGCGATCCGCTTGTTCCGCGTAGTGAAGGGTTGACGCTGCCGATCGACGCAGCAAAGCTCGCCGAACGGATCGACATCCGCAAACCGATCCGCATCAACGATACATCGAAAGCGAAAGAGCCGGGCATAAAGATGCTTGCGGCGGCGCTGAACACACGCTCGCTGCTGATCATTCCTGTGATCCGCGGTGAAGAAGTTCTCGGCCTTCTCGGCCTTCATGACACAAGAAATCCGCGCGTTTGGCTTGATGATGAGGTCGAACTCATCGAATCGATCGCGCGGCAGCTTGCGATCGGCTACCAATACACGAGTCTTTTTGCCGCTCAAGAAAAAGAAGCCCATCGAACGACCGCGCTTCTCGAGATCGCAAATACGCTGAATCGCCACTCGGACTTTAAGGAAGTTGCGGCGGACGTTCTTGAACGCGCGATCGCCCTTGTCGGCGCGGATTACGGCGCGTTGGGCGTGCTGGACGCGTCGGAAACGCGCATCTCGCTCGCGTCATTCAAATCGGCGCAGGGCATCAAGCTCGGCAAAGTTTTGAAGATGATCGAGCAGCACGACAAATCGCTGAGCGTCGATAATTTTAAGGCGATCGGCGAGATCATACGCGACGGGAAGACGGTGAAACTCGTCGATTCGCAGATGCCGTTTGCGATCCGATTATTCTTCAACACGCAACTTCACGGAAAGGCCGCTCTTGTTGCGCCTGTGCGTGTGGGCGGCCGCGTTTTCGGACTTTTGGGGTTCGTATGGAGTGCGGGAAGCGCGTTCGCCGAACACGACATTGCTCTTGTCGAAGGCATCGCCGACCAGATCGGCACTGCGCTCGAACGCGATCAGCTCTCGGCGGAAGTGCTGCGGCTAAAGAGTGAGCTTCATCAAAAGCACGGCGAGATCATCGGACAGGCCCCCGAAATTCGGCGTGCGATCGAACTTGCGTTGAACGTCGCGGACGCATCAACGACCGTGCTTATCAGCGGTGAATCGGGGACGGGAAAAGAGCTGATCGCGAATCTGATCCATTACAGTTCAGGCCGCGAAGAGAAGCCGTTCGTAAAGATCAACTGCGGTGCGATACCCGAAACTTTGCTCGAAAGCGAGCTTTTCGGCCACGAGAAAGGTGCGTTTACAGACGCACGAACGCAGCGCATCGGACGTTTTGAAGAAGCGGACGGCGGCACGCTCTTCCTAGACGAGATCGGTGAAATGTCGCCGCAGGCGCAGGTGCGGCTTTTGCGTGTGCTTCAGGATGGCGAATTCACGCGGCTTGGCGGACGGCGCGTGGTCAAAACCGATGTTCGCGTCATTGCCGCGACGAATGTCGATCTCGAAAAGGCGGTCGCGGCAGGCGAATTCCGCCGCGATCTTTTCTTTCGCTTGTCTGTGTTCCCGATCATTCTGCCAACGCTTCGAGAACGCCGAGAGGACATTTCTTTGCTCGTAACGCATTTTCTTGAGACCTACAAAAAGAAGAGCGGGCGATATATTTCGGGGATCTCGCGCGCGGCGCTTGCGGCGTTCTCGGCTCATGATTGGCCCGGCAACATTCGCGAATTGGAGAATGCGATCGAACGCGCGGTGATCATCGCATCAGGCCGCAGGATCGAACTTGAAGACCTGCCGGCATCCATCAGCGCTGCGACGGGAGACAGTTCAAACCGCAAGACAACTGGCTCGCGTATCTCGTTCGTGCTTCCCGCGACGCTGCCGGAGGTCGAACGTGAGCTTATCGAGGCGACGCTTGAGCTGACCGGCGGCGATAAATCCGCGGCGGCCCGCGCTCTCGACATCGGCCGCAAAACACTCTATCGCCGACTCGAAGAATACGACGAAGGGTCTCTATCCTAATGAGCGTTGTGATCGGAACCGCGGGTCACATCGACCACGGAAAAACAACACTTGTAAGAGCGCTGACGGGCGTTGACACCGACCGTCTGCCGGACGAAAAGCGCCGAGGGATCACGATCGACATCGGGTTCGCGGAACTGCGATCCGGCGAGAGAAGCATCTCGTTCATCGACGTGCCGGGGCACGAGCGTTTCGTGCGGAATATGCTCGCGGGCGCGTCGGGGATCGACGCCGTGATGCTTGTGGTCGCGGCGGATGACGGTGTGATGCCGCAAACGCGTGAGCACTTCGAGATCTGTCGCTTGCTGGGTGTCGATACGGGCGTGATCGTCATAACGAAGGCCTCGCTTGTCGAGGACGCGATGATCGATCTTGTCCGAGAAGATATCGGCGGCCTGGTTAAAGGATCGTTCCTTGCGAATACAAGCGTTTTTGTAACCGATGCCCGAACGGCACGCGGCATCGACGCACTTCGCGAGCATCTTCTCACATTCTCACGCGACAGAGAGGCGAGCAGGAACAAAGCGTTTCGCCTGCCGATCGACCGTGTTTTCAGCCGGAAGGGATTCGGCACGATCGTTACCGGTACGCTCGCGGCGGGCGAGGTGCGCGAAGGCGATGAGGTCGAAATTTATCCGCTCGAGAGAACGGCTCGCGTTCGCGGGCTTCAGACTCACGACCGCGTCATCGGAAACGCTTCTGTAGGGATGCGTGTTGCCGTGAATCTCGCCGGAATTGAGCGCAGCGAGCTTAGCCGCGGACTCGTTGCGGGAGCGGTCGGCGCGTTTCGCCCGGCGAAGGTTTTCGACGCGTCGGTCGAAGTTTGCCGCGATGCACGGGCATTGAAAGATCGGCAAAGGGTTCGCGTTCACGTCGGCACGAAAGAGCTGATGGCGCGCGTGTCGCTATTCGGGGTGCGGAAAGAGATCGCTGCGGGCGAAAAGGGATTTGCAAGATTTCGCCTCGAAGGGAAAACGGTGCTGCTTGCTGGCGAGCGTTTTATCATTCGCGCGTACTCTCCGGTCGAGACGATCGCGGGCGGGACAGTGCTCGATCCCTTTGTTGCGAGGCGTCATTCAAAGAAGGCAGTTGAGTTTTTAGAAGAGATTAAAGGGATTCTATTCGATGCCTCGAAGCGTTTGAATGCGCTGATCGCATCGACCGAAGAGCGCGGAGCTTTGCTGAGTGAACTCGCAGCGTTTTCGGGCGAGAAGCCGGCCGTGATCGAAGCTGAACTCGACACACTTTTGCGCGGTGGTGAGATCGTACGATGCGGTGAGTTGCTTGCGAGCGCGTCCGTCGTAAAGAAGGTCGAGAAGAATATCGCGGCTCGGCTCAAAGAGCTTCACGCGGCCGAACCGCTTGCTCGCGGGTTTCGTATCGATGACCTGAAGCACTCGGCGGCGCCCCGAACAGCGTCTGAGATCTATCGCGAATGCATTTCACGGCTGACGGCAAAGGGCGAGATCGCGGTCGAAGGCGAGATGCTTCGCCTCGCGTCGTTGGGCGTTACGATGTCGGATGCGGAGCAAAGATTCACCGACGCCTATTTGCAGAAGCTCGGATCGGCGGCGCTCGAAGTACCGCGGCAGCGCGAGCTAGTTTCCGAGATCGCGGCTCAGGAAAAGATCACGCTGGCGGCCGCAGAAAAGCTTGTTCGCCTGCTTATTTCGGATCGCCGCGTGTTGAAGATCTCGGATGAATTCTACTTTTCGCGAAAGGCGATCGATTCGCTCGTAGAGAAACTTCGCGAGATCGCGGGGCGCGAGATCGACGTGCCGAAATTCAAAGGCGTTGCGGGCGTCTCGCGAAAATATGCCATTCCACTGCTCGAGTATTTCGACCGTGAGAAGATAACCGCGCGAAGAAAGGATGGGAGCCGCATCGTACTCTAGCTCGAACGAAAACAGTATGAAAAGATTCCTGACAGCCGAATGGCGCGACCTTGTGATGGCGAATTACACGGTCGATCCGGCGTTGCTGCGACCGCTCGTTCCCGCGGGCTGTGAACTCGATCTTTTCGAAGGGAAATGCTTTGCAAGCCTTGTCGGTTTTATGTTCCTGAACACGCGAGTGCTGGGAATTCCCGTGCCGTTCCACGTGAACTTTGAGGAAGTGAATCTGCGGTTCTATGTCCGACGCGAAACCGACGGGGAAGTTCGCCGCGGCGTTGTTTTCGTCAAGGAGATCGTACCGCGCCGGGCGATCGCTTTTATTGCCAGGACGCTATACGGCGAGCCTTACGAGGCGTGGAAGATGTGCAATGTGCGGAATGCGCGAGAGGTCGGATATTCTTGGGAATTGGCAAGCTGCTCGAACTCGATAGCGGTCGAGAGGAGCGAAAACATCGGCGTTCCCGACGCTGATTCGCACGGCGAATTCATAATCGAGCATTATTGGGGCTACACGCGGCGGGGCGAAAAACGCACAGACGAATACAAGGTCGAGCATCCGAAATGGGAGCTTTTCTCGACGCGAAATGAGAAGATAGATGTTGACTTTGCCGGAACGTACGGCGAACGATTCGCGTTCTTGAGCGGGACGGAACCATACTCGATCCTGCTCGCGAAAGGCTCTGAGATCGCAGTTTTTAAGGGGCAGAATATCTCGATATGATCATTGGGATCGTGGCAGTTGCGAGGAATGGAGCGATAGGCAGGGACAACAAACTGCCATGGCATTACAGCGCCGACCTGAAGTTCTTCAAGCGGACGACGATGGGAAATGCCGTCGTAATGGGCTCGCGAACCTGGGAATCGATCGGGCGGGCATTGCCCGACAGGCTGAATATCGTTCTGAGCCGTTCGGGCGACGTAACGCTGCCTCCGGATGTGCGTCTCATTCGCGCCAAGGCGGAACTTGTCGAGCTTGCGGGCGAACTAGACGCGGATGTCTTTGTGATCGGTGGTGCGAGTGTTTTTTCGAGTCTGAAGGACGTCATCGAAAAGTGGCTCGTAACGTACATTCCCGAGAACGTCGATGATGCGGACACGTTCCTGCCCGACGGACTTTTCGACGGCTTTATCGAGACCGATGAACTCGACCTCGGAAATGATCTGCTTGTCCGCGTGCTCGAACGGAAGGACACGTAAAGGCTGAGCCGCCCGCCGTATTCGGGCCTTTGTATGGTATAACGTCAATATCAGGAGAAAGACTATGATGGGCGGCAGAAGCTGGGACGACTGGATCGAGGAGTATCAGAAAGCGCACGAGCATCCCGTGAACCGCCTGACTCACACTTTCGGCATTCCGATGATCGCCATCGCGCTCATTCTGCTGCCGGTCGGATTCTTTGTGAACCACGTTTGGCTTGCTGCCGCGATCCTTTTTGTCGTCGGCTGGATCCTGCAATTCGTCGGGCATTATTACGAAGGCAAACCGCCCGAATTTATGCGCGATTATCGGTTTCTTTTCGTCGGCCTCCGCTGGTGGCTCAAAAAGATCATTTGACCAACCACGGCGTGTTGCGATCGCTAAAAGAGCCTTCCGAGATGATCCTTTAGAGGTATTGAGAGATCGATGAATTCAAAATCTAGTCCCAAGCCACGAAGCGGCGAGATCATTTTCGATAGCGCCTTCCTGTCTTTTGTGATGAAGGCGTCAATACCTCGATTCTTTATCTGAGCAAACAGTTTGAGGTCGTTGATGATAACTTTTCGTTCCTCGGCCTGTCGCAGCTCTGCATCGTCCTTAAGAGATGCAAAGAATCCACCGGCAATTTTTGCGTCGCCGTAATCGAACTCAAGTATCTGAAAAGACTTCAACTCGAGCAGGTGGTCGGGATCGTCCACTACCGCGTATTCGCTGATTACGATCGTTGAAAGATATAGTACGATATTCTGATCTAAGAAGTATTCGAAATACTCGACCACGTTATTGTGAAACTCATCATCGCTCTTCAAGAGTCTGATAACAAATGAGTTGTCAAGAAGGACGCTATCCAAATTCTTCATACTCCGTCTGCTCGCAGTTCATCGATCCATTGATCGAGGTCGGCGATCTTTCCAAGGTTCGCCGACGCCCTTTGTATAGCGGAGTCCAATAAGCGCCGATCAAAAACCGGACGATAATTAACAAACTCGATCAGTTCAAGATCGGTCAGCTTGCCGTCAGCGAGACTCTTTTTGCCGCGCACTTTGATGCCATAAGGCTTATAGGTACGTTTCTCACCGTCAATGATCTGTTCCTTGGTTGCGGAGACCGTGAGATTGCCGAATTTTGAGGTCGAAATATGTATATTTGGCCTCTTTCCGCCCTCCTGATATATCTCCCCATAGAGGTAGAACTCGCTTTCCACATCCTCATTGACGGACATACTGAAGCTTGTTTCCGGGTCGATTACCAAAGCCGTTCTCAGATCAAGTGAACCGCTAAATTCAAAGCGCAGTCCATTACTTATGGCATTTCTTTGAAATCGATCGATGATCTCCTGTCGTTTGTGGTCTAGGAAGTCAAGTGAATTTCTCTTCCGGATCTCGGCGGTAATTCCTGTGAACAAAAGCACAAGTGAAACCGGCAAAAAAAAGCGGCTAACTGCCGAACCCGACGAAATCTCGTAGGAGATGTGCGGGCGTAACTGCTTTTCTTCGCGAGTCGGAAATAGGAATAGCTCAATATCCGAGATCAGTTGCCGCGTCTCTTTAATATCAAGGTCCCTAGGCGATAATGTTCGTTCGACATTGTCGAGTCGTATCTCGATGTAGCCTTGTTCTTCCATAAGCGTTAACGGTCGAGTATCACATCTCGCTGTTCGCAAACTGCGCTATGCAAACTATACTACAAAATACGGAGGTATTCTTCGCATTTGTTTGCCGCTGATCGGCGTCAAGGGGAAGGCCACAACGGTTTCGATATGATATGGTAGGACCTTTCGCACCCAACGCTTTTTCATTGAAGCCAACGGTACTCGCCATCGATAATGGTTCGTCGAGCGTGCGTGCCGGCGTCTTTGATGAGGCGGGCCGCGAGGCGGGCGAGATCGTCAAGGTCAAACGCTCATTTCAAACGGGATCGAACGGCGAATCCGAGTTAAATCCTTTAGCTGCAATAATTCAGACACGAAACGCGATCGACCGCCTATTTGGTTCGGGCCAAAATACGTTTGTGCAAAATGTGTCATTTTGTGCATTTTGGCACAGTTTGTGCGGTCTGGACTCGAATAGCGAACCGACAACACCGATACTAGGTTGGGCGGATACGAGAGCCCGCGACTATTCGACGATGCTGAAGCAGAATTTTGATGAAAATGAGACTCACAAGCGAACGGGAGCGCATTTTCATTCGAGCTTTTGGCCTGCAAAACTGCTTTGGGTTCGCGAGCAGCGGCCGGAAGTTTGGAGACGCACGACGCGTTGGGTGTCGTTCTCGGACCTGTGCCAACTGCGGCTCTTCGGCGACGCCCGGACGAGCGTTTCGATGGCGTCGGCAACTGGAATGTTCGATCAGGCGAAATGCACTTGGGACAGAGATCTACTGAATTTCATCGGGCTCGATGCGAGTCAAATGCCGTTGATAGCGGCGAGCGGCAGCGTAATTCTTCCTTCAAAGGAAGCGGTCGCGCGCTGGCCGCAGATCGCGAACGCGGAAATCCTGCCGGCGATCGGCGACGGTGCGGCTGACACGCTCGGTGCCGGCTGCAGACGACTGGGCGAAGCTGTCCTAATGATCGGAACTTCGGCTAGCATGCGGATGCTGTACGAGGGCGAACCGCCGCGAAATTTGCCCGATGGCCTGTGGTCGTATCGGCTTGACGAGCGGCGTATTGTCGTCGGCGGAGCGCTCTCTGACGGCGGGAATCTGATCGCGTTGCTTCGCAGGAAGTTCGGCGTAAAAGGCAATATCGCGCAAGAGCTTCGAGCGAGAACATACGACCGACGACTGCGTGTCGAACCTTATTTTTTTGGGGAGCGAAGCACACGCTATCGCGAGGACGCGAAAGGCGAGATCGTCGGGTTGCAAGCAGAACACGACGGCATCGATGTTATTCTTGCCGGAATGCACGCGATCGCGGAAAGGCTCGCGGACATCGCGGAAAGGCTTTCGCAGATCGCCCCCATTGAGTCGATACAAGCCTCCGGCGGCGCGTTTCGCGAATATCCGATCTGGCGTGAGATCCTCGAAGAGAAAATCAGCCGCCGGATCACGCCGTCAAACGCACGGGAATCGTCACTAAAAGGCACGGTTTTGCTTGCGGCCGAAAACTTGGCAAAATAGGGGTATAGCGCTGACCTTGGAACACGCGTCCTTTGGCAATTTAATTGAGAATATTCACCTATCGAAAAATGGCTAACAAAACCTCCAACGACCTCGATCAACTTTGTATAAACACGATCCGCACGCTTTCGCTTGATGCGATACAGAAAGCGAATTCGGGCCATCCCGGCTTGCCGCTTGGGATGGCGCCCGCGGCGTACGTCATTTGGACGAAATTCCTGCGGCACAATCCGAAGAACCCGAAGTGGTTCGGCCGCGACCGCTTTTTGCTCTCGGCGGGACACGGTTCGATGCTGCTATACAGCCTGCTTCATTTGACGGGCTACGATCTTTCGCTTGATGACATCAAGCAATTTCGTCAGCTTCATTCAAAGACGCCGGGACATCCCGAGAATACGCGCACCGCCGGCGTCGAGATCACGACGGGGCCGCTCGGCCAAGGTTTTGCGAATGGCGTCGGGATGGGAATTGCGGAGAAACACCTTGCGGCCAATTTCAATAAAAAGGGATTTCCGGTCGTCGATAATTGGATCTACTGCATTTGCTCGGACGGCGATCTGATGGAAGGCGTTTCGTATGAAGCCGCTTCGCTCGCGGGGCATTTGCAGCTCTCGAATCTCATTTATCTGTACGACGACAATCAGGTTACGATCGACGGCTCGACCGATCTTGCGTTCACCGAAGACCGCACGAAGCGATTCGAGGCGTTGGGCTGGTATGTTGACGAGGTGCAGGACGGCAACGACGTGAAGGCGATCGAGCAGGCGATCCGACGCGCACAGAAAGTGAAAGACAAGCCGAAGCTCATTCGCGTTCACACGATCATCGGATTCGGAATGCCGGCGCAAGGCACTCACAAGGCTCACTCGGACGCTCCCGGCGACGCAGCCGTCCGCGAGACCAAACGAAACCTTGGTTGGCCGGAGAACAAGAAATTCTTTGTGCCGAGAGAAGCCTTAACGCACTTCCGAAAGGCAGTAAAAGCCGGCGCGAAACTCGAAAAAGATTGGGCCGCGATGGTCAAGCGTTACGAAAAAGAGTACAAGGATATCGGACGCGATTTTCACGATATACGCGGCGGCGATCTTCCCGACGGTTGGGAAAAGAGCCTTCCGAGTTTCGAAAATGTTGAAGCAAAAGCTACACGCGCATACTCGGGCGAAGTGATCAACGCGATCGCCGACGCGATCCCGGGAATGATCGGCGGTTCGGGCGATCTGACGCCGTCGAACAATACCTACATCAAATCATCAGGCAATTTCGCGCCGGGCAAATATGCGAACCGCAATATCCATTACGGCATTCGTGAGCACGGAATGGCCGCAGCGTTGAACGGAATGGCGCTGTTCGGCGGCACGATCCCATTCGGCGGAACGTTCCAAACATTTTCGGATTATATGCGGCCGGCAGTGCGGCTCGCCGCCCTTGCGGATGTGCGGACGATCTTCGTCTATACGCACGATTCCATCGGCTTAGGCGAAGACGGCCCGACGCATCAATCCGTCGAGCATCTTGCCGCGCTGCGGGCGATCCCGAACCTTACGCTCATCCGCCCGGCGGACGCGCACGAGGTTCGTGAAGCGTGGCGTGCCGCGCTGAAAAATACAGGCGGGCCGACCGCATTCGCACTCTCGCGACAGAAGGTCGCCGTCATCGACCGCAAAAAATACGCCGATGCACGCGGCCTGCACAAAGGCGCATACATTCTCGCCGAAGCCCAAACAAAGGCGGGCAAGGACACTACGCCGAAACTTATCATCATCGCGACCGGCAGCGAGGTCGGCCTTGCGTTGGAGGCACGCGAAAGGCTGCAGGCCGAAGGCATCGCGACACGCGTCGTTTCGATGCCGTGCTGGGAGTTTTTTGACAAGCAGACGGCTGCATACAAGGAGAGCGTTTTCCCTGCGAAAGTAACCGCACGGCTCTCGATCGAAGCGGGCGTTTCTCTCGGCTGGGCAAAGTACACAGGCGACAAGGGAGCAAATCTCGCCGTCGATCGCTTCGGCGAATCCGCACCCGGCGAAGATGTCTTTCGCGACTACGGTTTCACCGTCGAGAACGCCGTAAAGATCGCAAAAGGCTTGGTGTGATGCAGAAGCCCGTCTCTAAAGACGGGTTCGAAGTCAAGGGAAAGATGTAGCGTGCCGCCGAAA
This sequence comes from Pyrinomonadaceae bacterium, assembly GCA_035432765.1. GTDB lineage: Bacteria > Acidobacteriota > Blastocatellia > Pyrinomonadales > Pyrinomonadaceae > OLB17. Next base: position 39 of record DAORTR010000029.1, on the reverse strand, counting down.
AGGGCGGTTGCGAGTATATTGAGTTCATTGACAAAAAGA
>DAORTR010000028.1:0-24315 GCA_035432765.1 Pyrinomonadaceae bacterium | reverse complement strand
TCTATCTTCTCGACGATGTGAACCGAACGTTCGTCGAGCTCGATCAGGTCGCCGTTCTCAACGAGAATGATGTTCTCATCGTCGTAGCCGGCGATGTGATTCTTAATGAACTCTTTCTGCCGGAAGAGCATTCGATATTCCCCGTGGATCGGGATCACGAACTTCGGCTGCGAGGTTTCGACCATAATGCGAATATCCTCCTGCGACGCGTGGCCCGAGACGTGAACGAGGCGACGTTTCTCTTCGATGATATTCGCCCCGCGTTTGTACAGATGCCCGATAAGGCGGCTTATGTTCTTTTCATTCCCCGGAATGATCCGCGCTGAGAGGACGACCGTATCGCCTTTCTCGACCTGCATTCCCTTGTAAACCTGCGTCGCAAGATTCCACAATGCGGCACGCATTTCTCCCTGCGAACCGGTAACAAGATAACAGATCTCATCGTCATCGAGCGCCCGCGCTTCGGAAAGGTCGATGAGCGTGTTGTGCGGTATCTTCAAAAGCCCTTGTTCCGAGGCGATCTCGACATTTCGCTGCATCGAGCGTCCAAGCACGCAGACACGTCGGCCGAATTCGTGCGCGACATCAAAGACGATCTGCAACCGATGGAGCGACGAGGAGAATGTCGCGATAAAGAGCCTGCCATCCGTTTCCTCGAAGATCTCCTCGAACGCCGGTATCACGGCCTGCTCGGACGGCGTCCTGCCCGGCACTGTCGCATTCGTCGAATCGCACAGCAACGCGAGCACGCCATCGTCGCCGATCTCCTGCAATCGCGCAAGATCGTACGGCTTTCCGATCACCGGAGTGTCATCAATCTTGTAATCGCCCGTGTGAATGATCGTGCCGACAGGTGTTGTTACCGCAAGCGAAAAGCACTCGACGAGCGAGTGCGAGGCGTGTATGAATTCAATGCTGAACGGCCCCACATCGACCGTTTGCCCGGCCTTCACCCGATGCAGCATCACGTCGCCCAGCATATCGAATTCCGCGAGCCGCTTTTCCGCCAAGGCAAGCGTAAACCGCGAGGAATAGACCGGAACGTTAAATTTCCTGAGAATATAGGCAAGTGCGCCGATGTGATCTTCGTGGCCGTGCGTGAGGATAATTGCCGTGATGTCGTCGCGATAGGCCTCGAGAAAGTCGAAATTAGGGATAGAGATATCGACGCCGTAAGGCGTTTCTTCAGGAAAGCCCATACCGGCATCGACGATGATCATCTCGCCGTCGTAGCGGATACCCATGCAGTTCATCCCGAATTCGCCGATGCCGCCAAGCGGAATTATTTCAACTTTTCCCACAAATACCTCGTCCACCTAAACTTCATTGAAATCTTAGCATAATCACCGCAACATAGTGTTTTGACCGCCGAAACGACCTCGGTTATCTGCCTGCGTCTCACATGCCTTCCGCTAAGCTTTCCCATTCGGCGAGCGTCAGGGATTCGGCACGGCGTGAAAGATCAAGCTTGACGCTTGCTGCCGCCACGCCCTTTAGCGTATTGCGCAGCATTTTCCGCCGCTGCGAAAACCCTTGCGACACCAGTGAACGCACTTCCGGCCGATCGAAAGCATTTTCCGGCCGCGGAACAAATCGCAAGACGGTGCTCCACACTTTCGGCGACGGGCGAAAGGCTCCGGGTCCGATGTCGAAGCATTTTTCGATCGCGAACGCCGCTTGGGCGACGATCGAAAGATATCCTCGTTCAGGCTCATCCGGCCTAGCGAGGAGGCGCGTCCCGACTTCACGTTGGAACATCAGTACTGCGTCCGAAAAAAGACTTCGTTCGGCAGAAAGGCGTTCGAGGATCGCGGTCGAGATGTTGTAGGGCAGATTGCCGATGACCTTGAACGGCGGATCGAGAACCTCTAAAAGCGGAGTCTGTAAAATGTCGCGCGCCACGAGATGAAAATTCTGCTCGCCGGAAAATTCGTTTTGCAGAAGGGCTTGCATGTCCCGGTCGATCTCAACTGCCCAGACCTCGGCGCCGGCCTCGATAAGTTCGCGGGTCAACGCTCCGCGTCCTGGTCCGATCTCGATCACGCGCTCGCCTTTCGCGATATTTGCTGTGGCCACGACCCTTTCAAGAACGCTCTTATCGACAAGGAAATTCTGCCCAAAGCGCTTCTTTGCGGCCAAGTTGTTCGGTGTTCTGCGGACGTTCGGCATAGACACAACGCCTCGCGCTAAAGTGCCTCGGAAGTTTCGGGATAACCCGTAACCTCGATGTCGCGACCGTGCAGCGAGACGCTGACTCGCGCAAGACGAAGTGCGTCTGAAATGACAGCGGCGCCTTCGCCGGCGAACGCGTTAGGCGCGTCCTCACCGCCGATAACTATCGGCGCGAAGATTATAGAAAGTTTGTCGATCAAACCGGCATCGCGGAAAGACCCCGCGACGGCCGACCCGCCTTCGACAAGCACGCTCTGAATTTCCCTCTTCTTTAACTCCGAGAGAACAAACTCCAGGTCGTGTCCTCCCTTTTCGTCAAAGATGACATCGACGCCTTCGGACTCGAGCTTCGTAGCAGCGTCACCTTTCTCGGAGGTGAAGACGATCGTCGGCGTCTCTCTCGCGGTTCGAACCAGCTTGCTATCGACCGGCGTTGCGAGATGGCCATCCAGAATGACCCGCACGAGCGGCCTACGACGCGGCAAACCGCTGCGGTCTGTCAGACTAGGGTCGTCCACGGCGACGGTCGTGCCGCCGATAAGGATAGCGTCATATTCATGCCGAAGTTCCTGGACACGCTTTCGAGCCTCATCGCTCGAAAGATACGTCGAAACACTCGACGAGAGCGAGATCCGTCCGTCAAGCGAGGCAGCGAGTTTTACGTGTACGAAGGGCCGCCCCTTCTTGTGCCAGCACGAGAATTTTTCGTTAAGCGCCGCCGCTTCCGCTTTGCAAGGACCCGAAACGACCTCGATGCCAGCCTCGCGAAGAGCATTAAACCCCTTGCCTGAAACGAGCGGATTCGGGTCCTCTATCGGGCAGACGACGCGAGCGATGCCCGCCGCGATCAGAGCGTCCGTGCAAGGCGGCGTTTTTCCGTGATGGGAATGCGGCTCAAGCGAAACGTAAGCCGTCGCGCCGCGTGCCAACTCTCCGGCGGCGTCGAGAGCGATCACTTCAGCGTGAGTTACGCCGTCGTAAGTATAAGAGCCTTCCCCGACGACCGTGCCGCCGCCGCCGACGATGACACATCCGACGAGAGGATTCGGGCTAACGAGGCCGACGCCGCGAGAGGCAAGCGCCAGTGCACGCTGTGTGAATTCCAGATCGATGTTTTTTGCAGTTGAGTCCAACTCTTCTATTCAAAAAGGCCGTTCACGTATGCTTCCGGCTCAAAAACAACGAGGTCATCAACCTGTTCGCCGATCCCGATATAGCGGATCGGAAGGTCGAGTTCCTTTGCGATCGCAACGGCAATACCGCCGCGTGCGGTCCCGTCGAGCTTTGTTATCACAAGGCCGGTTACGTCGGCCGTCTTCATAAATTGGCGCGCCTGTTCGAGTCCGTTCTGGCCCGTTACTGCATCGATGACAAGCAATGTTTCGTGTGGTGCGCCTGCGACCTCCCGGCCAGCGATTCGCTTCATCTTTTCGAGCTCGGCCATCAGGTTCGATTTGTTGTGAAGCCGGCCAGCGGTATCGACGATAAGTACGTCCGAACCGCGCGCCTTGCCTGCTGCGAGCGCGTCAAAGAGTACAGCCGCAGGATCAGTTCCCTGCTTCTGCTGAACGATCTCGACGCCGGCTCGCTGCGCCCATATCTCAAGTTGATCGCTTGCGGCTGCGCGAAACGTATCCGCAGCGCAGATAAGGACATCGTTGCCTTCGTCCTTGATCCTTTGAGCGAGTTTACCGATGGTCGTTGTTTTTCCGACACCATTAACACCGACAACCATCAAAACGTATGGCTTGATCGCGGCGTCGACCGCAAGTTCGTCGGCGACGCCGTGTTTCTCCGAATTCTGAAGAATTGAAAGAAGCTCGCCTTTGATCGCTTTCTTTAGCGCATCGAGATCTCGGATCTCATCACGCGAAACGCCTTTCCGCACCGAGTCGAGAATGTGCATCGTCGTCGCGACTCCGATGTCGGTCGAGATGAGCATCTCCTCCAGCTCATCGAGAAACGCATCGTCGATCTGCTTACGGCCTTCAAAGATCGTATCAAGCCGGTCGTTGATCGAATTCCGTGTCTTCTCGATCGCGCGAGAAAAGCGCACGCCGAACTCGCGTTCGACCGCTTCTTCCTGAGCCTTAAGCTCTTCAAGAGACTTATCCAGCCCTAGAACAGATGCACTTTGTTCACTTTTTCTACGCCAAAACAACTTCATAGTATGCAGATCCGAAGAACACGCAAACTAAAGAGTATAGAAGAATAGAAAGAGCGGAACAAACGACGCTCGTGCGCCCTTAAGTCGGCAGCTTGAGCCGCGAACGTGCTTTGAAAAGAAGAAAGCCGATCGAGCAGGCAAACACGGCCCAAAGGTAAAAGCCCAGAAAGCTCGTAACAAATTTCGCCGGGAGATTGCCGAGCAACGGCAAGTTGAATGGTGCAAGCACGACCGCGATCATAAGGGCTGCAAACCCTCCGACGATCAAAAGGGCGGCAGCGATAAGCAAGAGCCGAATGTAGTCAAGCCCAAGATTCCACATCGTGTCGAGGCCGACTATCGGGTTTATTGTCGCGCCGATCGAGTTCGTATAGCCGGCAACGATGCATGCGGCCGGGAAGTAGATCAAGCCCCAGAGCATAAATATTCCCGCAAGCAGAATATATTTGAACCCGCGGCGAATAAAACTCTCTATCAGTGCAGTTTCCGAACCCGGCGAGCTCACTCCCGGCAAATTCGGCTGCGCTTGCGCCTGTTTCGTGAGACTCTCGAATTCCTTATTCAGCTCCGCCTGCCGCTTATCGAAATCCTGCTGAGCGACTGCGGAATTTCCGCTTTCAGCCGACTCGGTTGCCGACGCGACGCGGTCACGCTGAACGTTCGCCTGCTTATTGAGCAAGTCGCGAATTCTCTCCGACTGCTCGGCGCCCTTTGCCGCATTCGGCAGTTCGGATGCGGCCGGGATCGCGCTCTGGCCGATGCCTTGTCCGGGAATGACGCCGTCTTTTACCGCGCCCATAACGAAGAATGCGAGTACGATCATCATCGCGAAAAATGGCCCGAAGGAGACCACATAGGCCGCGATGCTCAAAAAGAACGGGCGAAGGATGTCGTCCCAAACCGAGAAATCTTCGAACGCCGGAAAGAAATTTGAATTTGTCTCGCCTTTTGCAAATGCTTCAGCCGTGTTGGAAAGAACGCCGAACATCAGCATATTCGCAAAAAGGAAACAAAAGAGAGCCGCGACCCACATAAACGGCCCGCCATATCCGGCCACTGCCTGTCCGGTGGACAAGGCCGCGTACATTGCTCCTCCGACGACCAAACTCGTTCCGAATCGGAAAGGGTGTCCGATCGAGGCAGTAAAATCCCCGAAACCGAATCCGCCGCTCGACGTCGCGTGGTGCATCTCCTCGCGGCGCTTCTTCTCCAGCTGGCCGACGGATTCGCACATCGCTCCGCACGAAGGGCAGATCTTGACGCTCGCGTATGTTTTCGGGCAGCCCTTGCAAAAACTGCCGTTGCAAGACGTGCAAAGGTAAGCCGTAGGAAGATCCCTGTGAATCCCGCAGAATGCCGGATCCGAAGGCTTCGAAGCGGTTACGGAAAATGCTGCCGGAGCCTCCGCACCTGTTGCAGGTTCCTCAGTAGCCGCGGCAACCGTCGGCGCCGATACCGCGGCGATGATCTCCGGCGGCGTACTCGTTGTCAGCGGAGCGTTGACGGTAAAATTCGTCGGATCGACCTTCTCGGTCGCAGCGACCGGAACAGGGATCGGCTGCCCATTCTCAACCGCAGTAAATACCGCTGCTAGCGAAGGCACGCGTCCGGCTTCGATCCAGCGAAGATTCCCTTTTCGAACCTTATCGGCACGCAGCAGACTGCCTTCCTCGATCCATTTCGAAAGCTCCGTAAAGTTTCCTTGATAGATCTCGCTATTTGCCTCGACCTGCCATATCTCCTGTTCGGGTTGCTGTTCCATTGTGTTTTTGATGGGAGGTTAAGAGGCAAGTTCTAAGAGTTCTTCTTCAGCAGTCGCAGGTGGAATTGAAACATCACCATTCGCGGACGGAATGGCTAGGTCATCAACCTCATCGGACGACTCGTCCGCCTGCATTTGCGAGACTTCGGCAGCCTCTGCGGCCTGGTGTTCACGGATCGAGGCCATCTGCCTTACGATGCCGTTGGCAACCTCGCCTGCGTCGCACGCTGCCACAAGAGCTTCGACGACGCTCGATTCGTATCTTGAACCAACGAGTTCCCGAAGTCTTGCCAACGCCGCAGGCAACTGCATTCCGCGCGAATACGGCCGATCGATGGTCATCGCGTCGAACGTGTCGGCAACGGAGACGATCTTCGCTTGGAGCGGTATCTCGTCGCCCTTTAGGCCTTGCGGATAGCCTTCGCCGTTGACCATCTCATGGTGCATATACATACCGGGCAAAAAGTCCTTCATTGCCGGTATCTGCGACATTATCTTGTAGCCCTTTTGCGGATGCGTCTTCATTATTTCGTACTCTTCGGGCGTAAGAGCAGCCGGCTTTTTGAGGATGGCATCGTCGATCGCGATCTTTCCGATGTCGTGAAGGAGAGCACTCATTTTGAGCGTTTCAAGCTCAGCCTCGGGCATTCCAAGGCGCTTTCCGATGGCGACCGAGATCCTGGAGACACGTTCGGAATGGCCGCGGGTATATTTATCCTTTCCATCGATGGCGGCTGCAAGGGCCTTTACCGTACCGTAGAATAATTCGCGATTCTCTTCAGCGGCCCGTGCGAGGTTTGCGATCTGCTCCTCGATCTTCTCGGACATCACATTGAAGCTCTCGCCAAGCGTGCCGATCTCGGTGATATTCCCTTCTTTGACCCGCCTCGAGAAATCGCCGCCCGCGATCTGCTCGGCCGCCGATGCTAAATTCAAGAGCGGCGAAGTCATCCAGCGCGATAGGACAAGGCCTGCTCCGAGCGCGAAGACAGCGAACAGGAGGCTGATCATCCACGTCTGCCACTTCATTTCGCCGACTATCGCGAGAGCTCGCGAAGTGTCCTGCATTGTAAAGACGCCAAAATTCTGATTCGTTCCGACGCGAGCCGTCGAATACGCCCCGATCATATCGTAGGTAGAACCTGCTTCTTCGGCAGTAAACGGCACTAGCGCCGATTGGACTTGCGAACCGGACTCAAGCCACTCCTTTACGATCTTCAGATCGTTCATCGGACGGCCTGATTCTACAAAGCTTTTGTCGGGATGAAAGATCGCTCTTCCGCTGCCGTCAACGACAAAGATGATCGGCAGTCCTTGGCGCCAAAGGTCCTCATTTTTTGCGCCCGTGATACCGGCCACGTTCTGTGCGATCGACTGCATCGACGCGATCGCGACGATCTCGGCCGCGACGGCGCCGTTGATCTTCACTTCGCGGCTGAACGTCATCGCAAGCGTTCCGCTGCTCGCGATACGCTGCGGCGGGCCGATCCAAACTCCGTCGCCTTTGTGGCTATTCACCGCAGATGCAGCGATCTCTTCTACGTCCGCCTGCACCACGCCCGGGCGAAAGACGGAAAGTGAATCAACGCCGACAGGCTTTATCGAGAGAGCGAGCAAGTCGGGATTCTGCCGCAGAACTTCGCCGAGTTTCGCCTCAGTGCCTTGCGCGCCGATTATCTTTGGGTCGTGCGATAGTTCGAGAGCGACGGCAAGCCCTTCGACAATAGATTCAAAACGCCTGCCGAACATCTCGATCCGACGCGCCTTTTCCTGAACAAGCTGTATTTGATAGCGATTCTCGGCGGCACGAAGTTCGCCCGCAGACTTATCCGACAGCGTCCAGCCTGTCAAGAGAAGCGGAACTAGGCCGACGATAAGCAGCGTCGCGATTACGAAGTAGATGAGGCTGATCTTTTTACGAAACGCGGGCATAAATGCGACAAACGGGCAGGAAAACAGATGATCGGGCCGAAATGTGGGTTTCGTCTCAGGTCTATTTTAGGCGAATGGCGAGGAATGGTCAACAAGTTTCAACGCACCGCACTCGCTCACAAAGCAATCCGGCCAGTACCTGGACACTGCCAGATACGAGCCGGAGCCGTTTTGGCGAACCGCCGAAAACGCCACTATTTCAGGTGTTTATCGAACCAATCCATCACCTGGCCGTACCAAAACTCGGAATTTTGCGGCTTTAGGATCCAATGTCCTTCGTCCGGAAACACGATGAGTTTTGAATCGACATTGTGCATTTGCAGTGCCGTGAACAACTGCAAGCTCTGATCGACCGGGACTCGATAATCCAGTTCTCCCGCAGTTACTAGCGTCGGGGTCTTGAAATTCTTTGCGAATTTGTGCGGCGACCACTTGTTATAGAGCGTCGGGTTATCCCATGGCATTCCCTTGAATTCCCAGCGAACGAACCAAAGTTCTTCGGTCGCTCCGGCCATGCTTTCGAGATTGTAAACACCGGCGTGCGAAACGAGCGTCTTGAATTTGAACCGTGGATCGTTATTGTGTCCAAGGATCCAATCGACCATATATCCGCCGTAGCTAGCGCCGGCCGCACCGATCTCGTTCTTGTCAACGAATGGGAGTTTCGACACCGCTGCTACGCCGTTCATAATATCGGTGTAAGCCTTACCGCCCCAGTCGGCGCTGACGTCATTTACATAACTCTGCCCGTAGCCGGTCGAACCGCGTGGATTCGGCATAAAGATGACATATCCGCGGTTTGCAAATATCTGCGGGTTCCACCGATAGCCCCAATTATCGCCCCAAGCTCCCTGCGGTCCGCCGTGTATCAGCACGATAAGCGGATACTTTTTGTTCGGATCGAAATTCGCGGGTTTGAGAATGAATCCGTGCGCTTTCTTGATCGCGCCCATCCACTCGAAATCTTCTGCCGAACGAAGCTTAAACGGCGCAAGCGCCGAAGAAGTCACACTCGTCAGTTGCGATACAGTTCCATTTCCAAGATCAGCCGAAAACACTTCGGCCGGCGAAGCGTTACTGCTCGCCGAGAATACGATGCGATCCGAATTGGTCGAAACTCCAAGATCGCCGGCGTAAACCTTCTCAACTACTTGTTTGACGTGCGTTGCGATACGCAACCGAAAATCAGGCTCGACCGGAACGCTAAAGATCGGATTGTGGCCATGAAAATTCGCCGTAAAATAAACCGTCTTGCTGTCCGGAGAGATCGTGATGTTCGACGCCTGTTGATCAAACCCGCGCGTAAGTTCGACGATCTCGCCATTTGCCGCGTTATATCGCATTATTCGCCATCGATCGGACTCGAATGTGGGCGTTGCCTGCGACAAGAAGATCAGATACTTGCCATCGGGCGTGTACATCGGCGAATTGTCGTATCCGTTCATTCCGGCCGTAATATTACGCGGCTCTCCACCGTTCAGCGACGCGATGTAGATGTCGCTGTTCGTTGAGGTCGCTTCGACCTTGTCGGGATTTCGCAAATAGACGATCGATCGGCCGTCCGGCGAGAACGTATAGTCCGTTCCGCTTGCCGCGCCGTAAGGCGGGGAATCAAAATCACCCGGCGTTACGTCACGAGCTACGCCGCCGTCCGCATCGACAATAAATACGTGCGAACGCTTACGGTCACGCCATTCCACCCAGTGGCGATATAGAAGTCGCGTCGTAACGTGGGCCTTGACCTTACTGTTCTCGGCCTTTTCGTCTTCGGCCTTGTTGCAGGCGTCGGTCGCGCACTCCGGATAAACTTCCGACGAGAACGCGATCGATTTGCCGTCTCGGGACCAAACCGGTCCGCCCGCTCCGGTCGAGATCTTTGTTATTTGGTCGCGATCGCCGCCATCCGGCTCCATCGTCCATATCTGTCCGCCCGTCACGAACGCGATCTTCTTTCCATTCGGTGACCAGACCGGCCCGGAGCTCGACGCCGGGCCGCTCGTGATCTGCTTCTGGTCCGAACCGTCGATCTTCATCACAAAGATCTGCGTGTTCGTTTTATTGGTAGCCTTATCGACGATGCCGACCGTGTACGCTACCCTTCGGCCGTCAGGCGAAACCGCCGGGCTGGCGACGCGTTTCACATTGATCAGATCATTGACGTTGAACTCCGGTTGGCCAAAGGCTGCGAGCGCCGCAAAGGTCAACACTATGCAAAGTAATAGAGTGCGTTTCATAAGCTTTAGGATCAGGTGGTCTAATTTTGTTTGAACTTTGGCAACATTATCGCACAATATTCCGTAAACTCCAGAAGAACACACAAAAGAAACTATGAAAAGGTTACTTCTTACCGCCGCCATTTTATCGGTCGGCCTCATAACAGCCATGGCTCAAAATGCTTCACCCACACCGGAACTCTATTCGCAGAAAACGCTCGACGATCTTGTGCGGATCCAAAAGGCCGCAACCGACGGTACGCACGCATTCGATTTCGCTCGCTATATGTCCGCAACGATAGGTCCGCGCATTTCGGGGTCGAATGAGGCGGCCTTCGCGGTGAAATATGTCGCCGAAGAGATGCGCAAACTCGGGCTCGACGTAAAACTGCAAAAGGTTATGGTCCCGCATTGGGTTCGCGGCGTTGAGACCGCTGAGCTAACCGAATGGCACGGAATGCCGCCCGGCGCGAAAAGGAACGTCATCGTTACCGCTCTTGGCCACAGTGTAGCGACTCCGGCCTCCGGCGTGACTGCCGAGGTCGTTGTCGTCAACGATTTTGCAGACCTCGACCTTCTTGGGCGAAAGAATATCGAAGGAAAAATCGTCCTTTTTAACTACAAATTCGATATGGGTTTGCAGGCCGCCGGTTTCGGACTCGCAGCTTACGGGCAATCGGTCGCCTATAGAACGAACGGAGCTTCGGCAGCCGCGAAATACGGAGCGGTCGCGGCGATCGTTCGCTCTGCGGGCGGTTCGCAAAGCCGACTCGCGCACACCGGTTTGATGCGATATCAGGACGGCGTTCCTAAGATCCCAAGTGGCGCCGTAACTTATGAGGACGCAGAAACGATCGCATATCTCGCAAACCTCGGCCCGGTAAAAATGCGCTTGACGCTGACGCCGCAAACTTTGCCGCCGGTCGAAAGTTACAATGTGATCGCCGATCTGAAAGGTTCTGAGAAGCCCAATGAATATGTGATCGTCTCAGGCCACCTCGATTCGTGGGATCTTGCTCAGGGAGCGATCGACGATGCGGCCGGTGTTGCCGCGGCATATTCGGTACCGGCCATCTTGAAAGACCTCGGCCTTCGTCCGAAACGCACGATGCGATTCATCGCCTGGATGGACGAGGAGCAAGGCGGTTCGGGTTCGGACGCTTATTATGCGGAAGAAAAGGGCAATATCTCGAATCATTTCGCGGCGATCGAGGCTGATCTTGGAGCTTCTCACCCGATCGGTTTCAAGTTCGCAGGCAAGCCCGAACTTCAGAGATTCTTCGGCCCGCTAGTTACCGTGCTAAGGACCCAAGGAGCAACTCTCGCGCAATATCAGGCGGGCGGCGTCGGCTCGGACATCGGCCCGCTGACGCAGGACGGAGTTCCTTCGTTCGCTCCATTTTTCAACGAGGAGACGTACTTCAAATATCACCACAACGCAGCCGATACGTTCGATAAGATAGATCGTCGCGAGATCGGCGAAGTTTCGGGTGTTGTCGCTGTGTTGGCGTACGGGCTTGCGAACCTTGAGCAGCCGCTTCCAAGATAAAGCTCTGGTCAACCGCAGACTACGTTCGCGGCGACAACGCGTCCGCCGCGCATCGTGATGCGCTGTCGGCCGAGCCTTGCGGCTTCTGCCTCATTGTGGGTCACATAAATGAACGGGATCCCGGTGCGTTCTTGCGCGTTCTCGATCTCGTCGAGCAATTTTCCCCGCGTTTCAACGTCCACTGCGGATAGTGGCTCATCGAGCAGTGCTATCGCAGGCTCCGATGCGAGGGCGCGTGCGAGGGCGACGCGCTGCTGTTCGCCGCCGGACATTTCGCGCGGCATCCTCTTCGCTATATGTTCAATATGAAAGAGAGCGAGCACTTCGTTCGCTTTGTCCCGTTTTTCCGCAGAGGAGCCGGTCTTGATCCCGTAGGCGACGTTCTGCGCCGCGGTCATATGAGGGAAAAGAGCGTAGTCCTGAAAAACAAAGCCAACGCGCCGTTCGCGTATCGGGAGATCGACTCGCGTGTCCGAATCGAAAAATACCTTGGAACCCAATACGATCCGGCCTCGGTCAGGCTTTAAGATGCCCGTGATCAACTTCAATAAGCTGGTTTTGCCCGCTCCCGATGGGCCGGAAAGCACGGTGAAACCTGGCCCGACCTCGACCGACAACTCGATCTCGAACGACGTCTCTCGCCCTTCACAAAATTGTTTTCTTATGTCGATCGTCAACATTGTCTTGTTCACGCGTGTATCTGCGTGCGACTGATCCTATTCGTAAAATAGACCGCGGCGATCGATAGCGTCGTCAGAACGATCGCGAGCATCTGGGCCTGTGTTTCATTTCCGGAGGCGACCGCTTCGTAAATGGCGAGCGGCATCGTTTGCGTCTTCCCCGGAATGTTGCCGGCGATCATCAAAGTGGCGCCGAACTCGCCAAGCGCACGCGCGAACGCGAGCACCAGTCCGGCGTAAACGCCGCGTCGGGCGAGCGGCAAAGTAACGCGCAAGAATGTCTCGAACCTTCCTTTGCCTAAGGTAAAAGAAGCCAACTCGTATTGAGGGGCGACACTTTCGATACTCGCACGCGCCGCCTTTATCATTAGCGGCAGCGATACCACAACGGCGGCCACGACCGCGCCTTGCCATGTGAATGCGAAACTCCAGCCCGTCAACTCGTAGATATAGTGTCCTAACAGGCCGCGGCGGCCGAGTAACACAATGAGGTAATACCCCGTTACGGTCGGCGGTAGAACGAGCGGAAGCGTGAGAGCCGCATCAAGCAGCTCCTTGCCGCGAAAATCCGTCTTTGCAAGTAAATACGAAAAGATAAGCCCGATCAGGCCCACGACCGCCGTTGCGACGCTGACGACCAAGAGCGAAAGTTTGAGGGCGTCCCAGATCATTGATTCGAATTCGAGCCTTTTACAGGCGAAAAGCCGTATTTTGCGAGCACCTTTTGCCCGTCAACGCTTAAGACAAGGGCGATGAATTCTTGAGCAGCCCGCTGATGTGCGCCTTCTTTGACCGCCGCGATCGGATAAAGGATCGGTGAATGAGCATTTTCATCAGCCGTCGCGGCTACGTTCACTTTCGCGCCGCCCTGCTTAGCGTCAGTCGAATACACGATTCCGGCGTCAACCTCGCCGCGAACAACATACTCCAACACCTGTCGCACATTCTCAGCCAGGATGAGTTTCCCGCCAACCCTTTCGGCAAGGCCCATTTTCGTCAATGCCTCATTCGAGTATTGCCCTGCGGGCACAGTTTTCGGATTCCCTACCGCGATCTTCTTTACGGTTGGCAGAGCAAGATCCGCGAACGACGATACCGCAACTTCTGAGTTCTGCGGAACGATCAAGACAAGTGAATTTCGCGCAAGATCGTATCGCGATCCGGGTTCAAGCAAGCCTTTTGCCGCGAGCGCGTCCATCTGTCTTTCACCGGCACTTGCAAATACATCGACCGGCGCTCCATTTTCGATCTGCTGCTGCAAAACGCCCGAAGCTCCAAAATTGAACTGTATCTTCGCCCCGTTCCCCGACCGTGCCGTGTACATCTCGCCGATCTCGGTGAACGCGTCCTTTAAGGAAATGGCGGCCGAGACCGTGATCGAGTCTGCGTTCTTGCCATTGCTGTCATTCGCAAGTTGGTCTTTGCCGCCACAGCCAACAAATAGAAGAATGATAGCAATAACGAGGTATTTTTGAATGCGGTTCGCAGACAGGATGCGGCTCATCGAGAATGTAACTCCATTTTCATAAGATACAGAAAATTGCCGTTTCTCGCGAAGCGGCAACTCTTTTGGCCTATTGAGAATGGATTTTTACCTTACGGCTTGGTATTTTAGTCGATAAGAGGAACATAAATTTAATGCTAAATAGGCCACCACCATATTTCCCACAGAATCAGCTTTCGCCGCCGGATGAAAAGCGATACCGAAAATTCAAACTGATCGTAGCGAGTATTGCGATCGGCGGACTTGCTCTCATCACGGGGCTTGTATATTTGATCTATCTCATTATTGGTTGGATCAGGAGCTAACGGACGATTTTGAGCGAAAAGAACGAAAGGCACCCGATATTTTCAGGTGCCTTTTTTACGTCGTGTTTGAAATCGGCGCTATTTTTGTTCGGATGGCGAAGCGGCCGCCCGCACCTTCATCGCGTCAAGCGATAGTCTTTTCGCCTGCGGAAGCGAATCGAGAGCCTTAGCGATCTGATTGTCGTATTCATTGAAAACCTGATACGAGGTCTCGGCACCGTAGGCCGCCTGAATAAGCTCCGTGCGAAGCATCCTTTCCACGAACTCCCGTTCAGCGTCTGCGGTAATGGCCTTTATCTTATATTTCGAAACTGCGTAGGTCTTAAAGGCATTAAAAAGAGTATCGTTTATCGGAAAGTCCGTTGCTTTAAGATCGTGGTCGAAAGTGATCGGCCGATCGACCTTATAATTCTCCATCCCTTTGATCCGTCCTGCTATCAGGTCGAATGAAAATGCAGAGATCGGGCTTAAAAGTCCACGCTGAACGCGGTCGCGGGCAACCGTGATCATATTTGGTTTGACGGTTACGTCCGGCGTGATGCCGCCGCCGCTAAAAACCGCGCGTCCCGTGTCCGTATGGCTCTCCGGCCCGTGAGGCTTGTCGGGAACGTCCTCATTACGGAAACTGCCGCCATCAGTGTAATAGCTGTACAGGTCGCCGTTAGAGTAATCGCGTTGGATCAACCGGCCGGAAGGCGTCGTATATTTGGCGATGGTCAACAGCAGCATTCCGCCGTAATCCACCATGAACGGATTCTGCACCAATCCCTTACCGAACGTGCCTTCGCCGACGATCAAGGCTCGATCATGGTCCTGCATCGCGCCCGCAAGGATCTCGGACGCCGAAGCAGTGTTTCGGTTTACTAGAATGACGACCGGCGAGCGGTCGGGCGTCGGATTCTCAGCGTCATAACGCTGGTTCTCCGTGCCCACACGGCCTCTCTGAGTCAGGACGGTCTGGCCTTCCGATAGAAATACATTCGCAACACGGCACGCCTGGCCGACAAGTCCGCCGCCATTATCGCGAAGGTCGATGATCAATTGCTGCATTCCCTGAGCCTTCAGCGAACGCATATCGGCGATGAATTCCATGAAGGTCGTCTGCGTAAAGCCGCCGTCCATCTTCAAGTAGCCGACGCCGGGCTTCAGCATATACGCTTCGCGGATCGAAGGCTGCCGGACGGCGTCGCGCACGATCTCGACCGTTTCTTGCTTGCCTGTTGCGAGGCGTTCGATGACAAGCTTTGCGACAGTTCCCTTCTTACCGCGCAAAAGGTCGCGAACCTCGGTATATGGTTTTCCGACCGTGCTCACGCCGTTGACCGAGACGATCTTGTCGCCATATCGAAGTCCCGCACGATTTGCCGGAGCGCCGTCAAAGGTAGCCTTGATGAACGTCGCGACAACTTTTCCGTTCGGATCCGACATATCGCCGATCGTGGCTCCGATGCCGTAATATCGCGAACTCTGGTCCGTCTTGAACTCCTCGAATTCCTTTGCGTCGAAATAATTCGAGTGCGGGTCGAGCGTGTGCAGCATCGAGTCGATCGACGACTTGAATACTTGGTTGTAATCGAGGGCTTTCTGTCCGCCGTAATTTTCCTGGACTATCGTAACGGCTTCGCGCAGGTCCCGACTTATCAACTCAGGCGTAACCGGAGATTCCGACTTTGCCGCCGTGGCCCGTGTCGGTATCTCGACCGTCGTGGTTACGGCCGTAGATTGACCAAATGCCGCCGCCGAAAAAACTACTAATGCCGCAGCACTCAAAAGGATTGATCGTGTTCTCACTAAACTTGAAACCTCCGCGGTCGAAACGCGTTGAGACAGGAACTTATACAAAGTCCGAGAATATCACCAATTTGAGTAGAAAGCTAAGATTTTGGTTGCCTGCCAACGATAATTCCCTTTTGATCGCCCGGATTTCAAAAAGCCGAAGGTTACGGTAAACTTTCCTAGCGTTCTTGCTCGAATCAATGGCCCCTCTTTTAGAGATCACAGACCTTAAGACCCATTTCTCGACCCGTGCTGGATTAGTACGTGCGGTTGACGGCGTAAGTTTCTCGCTCGGGAGAGGCGAGTTGCTTGGCCTCGTCGGCGAATCCGGCTGCGGAAAGTCAATAACCGCTCTTTCTGTGATGCAGCTCATTTCCCCGCCCGGCAAGATAGTCGGCGGGTCGATCGTGTTCAAGTCCGAGGAACTGACGGCAGCGTCGGCAGCGCGGCTTCGTGAAATACGCGGCAACGACATCGCTATGATCTTTCAGGATCCGATGACGTCGTTAAATCCCGTCTATACGGTCGGCGAGCAGATCGCCGAAGCGTTGCGACTCCATCGAAAGCTCGACCGAAAGGCAGCAAAAGACGCGGCGATCGAGGCGATGCGCGAGGTCGCGATCCCGGCTCCGGAAACCCGTGTTGATGATTATCCGCATCAGCTTTCCGGCGGAATGCGGCAGCGCATTATGATCGCAATGGCGCTCGCCTGCGATCCCGAACTCCTCATCGCCGACGAACCGACGACCGCCCTCGACGTTACCATCCAAGCTCAGATACTCGAGTTGCTCGATGAACTTCGCAAAACTCGCGAACTTGCCGTTCTATTGATTACGCACGATCTCGGCGTGGTCGCTGAGGTCGCCGACCGCGTATGCGTAATGTACACCGGCAAGATCGTCGAAGAAGCCGGCGTCAACGAAATATTTGCTTCGCCCAAACATCCATACACGCAGGGACTTCTAAAAAGCGTGCCGAAGCTTTCGTCGGATGGCCGGCGCGCCGAGCGGCTTTCGACGATCGAAGGCACAGTTCCCTCTCCGACCGAACTTCCGCCGGGCTGTCATTTCGCCCCTCGTTGCCTCCAACGTATGCCTGAATGTGAGAAGGGCGAGATCCCGTTCTTTGAGATCGGTAACAATGACAGAGTCCGCTGCCTCTTGTATGACAAGGATCTTATGCGTGCGAAAGGAGCCGCAAAATGACGTCAACTAAGCCGGCAGCATCGCCTCTCGTCGAGATCCGCGATCTCGAAAAATATTTTCCGATCGCAAATTCCGACGCTGTCGTTCGTGCAGTTGACGGGGTGTCGTTTGACATACGAAAGGGTGAGACGCTCGGGCTTGTCGGAGAATCCGGCTGCGGCAAGACGACCGTCGGCCGCTGTATCGTTCGCCTCATCGACGCGACCGCCGGCGAGATAGCGTTCGATGGTTGGGGTATCACGGACTTGCGCGGCCAAGGCTTGCGCGAACTTCGGCGGGAGATGCAGATCATCTTTCAGGATCCGTATTCCAGTTTGAACCCTCGCTTGAGCATTCGCTCGATCATCTCCGAACCGCTAGAGATCCATAAGATCGGCACTCGCGCCGAACGACGCGAAATGGTCGCCGACCTGCTTCAGCGCGTCGGGCTTGACCCAAAATACGCCGACCGCTACCCGCACGAATTCTCCGGCGGCCAGCGCCAGCGTATCGGAATTGCCCGCGCTCTTGCACTAAAGCCGAAGTTCATCGTTTGCGACGAACCAGTTTCCGCCCTCGACGTATCTGTGCAGGCTCAGGTTATCAATCTTCTCGAAGAACTACAGGACGAATTCGGCCTGACGTACCTCTTCATCTCGCACGGGCTTGCGGTCGTCGAACATATCTCCGACCGCGTCGCCGTAATGTACCTTGGAAAGATCGTCGAGATATGCCCGTCCGAAGAACTTTACCGCGAGCCTTTGCATCCTTACACGCAGGCTCTACTCTCGGCGATCCCGATCCCGGACCCGACGCAGAAGCGCGAACGCATCGTCCTTCACGGTGATGTCCCGACGCCCGTGAATCCGCCTTCGGGCTGCCGATTCAGGACGCGATGTCCGATCGCGATCGAAGAATGTGCCGCCGTCGTGCCTGAGCTTCGCGAACTGCGGCCCGGTCATTTTGCGGCTTGTATCCGGGCGGAAGGCTATGAGGCCGCTGCGTCTATTCCGACGCATCGGTTATAGCTATTGGGCTGTCGCCCCCGCCCGGTGACTACTCGGAGCTAAAATCGGGAACGTTCTCTTCCTATCTTGCGTATTACCGTTGAAGCAGTACACAATTTTCACTGATCCATTCGAAACAGGAGTAAGACATTCTCTATGACTGAAAACGAACCGCTGGAATTTCAACCGCCTCCGCCGCCGGAAAAGATCGATGCGCCGGAGCCTGCTCAAATGTCGGAGATCGGCACGGTTACTAATATTTTCATTGAGCCGGGCAAGGTTTTTGAGGATTTGAATCGCAAGCCGCGGTTCTTGATCGCGGGGATCCTCTCGATCCTTTGCATTATGATCTTTCAGGTAACATTCATCCAGAAGGTCGGCTTTGAAAAGATCGCGCGTGCGCGCATCGAGGCGAGCAAGGGCTTTGCCGATATGCCGAAAGAGCAAAAGGAAGCGATCATTGCTCAACAGACCGGGCCGATCGCCAAAACCATCGGCTATGTCGTCTTGCCGGTGTTTATGGTCATCTTCTTCCTAGTTGGCGGCCTGCTCTATTGGCTCGGCGCAAATGCACTTGGAGGAAAGGCAACATTCGGGCGCGGACTCTCCGTCTGGATCTATTCGGGGTGGCCGCCCGCTGTGCTCTTCTTGATAGCGAATTTGCTCGTGCTCTTCTTAAAAGACCCTGCGGACATCGATCTTGCAGCTAACCAGCAAGGCCTCGTGCAAGCCGGGCCCGCAATGCTCGTCGGAGCGAAGGCTCAGCCCGTTCTGCATGCTTTGCTGAGTGCATTTGATCTATTTCAGATAATCGGTTGGGTACTGGCAGCGATCGGACTCCAAAAGATCGCAAAGCTGAAAGCCGGCAGCGCGTGGACGATCGTCATCCTAATTGCCCTGATCGGCGTCTCGCTGAGGGTTGTAAGCGCACTGCTTTTCGGATAGTAGATCCTATCTTCAGACATTCTTATTCGTGCATTCATGGCTGCGTTCGAGGGGCGAAGACGCCGCGAATGCACGAAGAGGATTTCAGACGCGGCGCACTCATTCGTGCATTCGTCGCTTCCGTTCTTAAGCCGACCCTTGCTACTCGTACCGCAGAGATTCGATCGGGTCAAGACGAGCGGCTTTCCAAGCCGGGAAAAGTCCAAAAAAGACTCCGATGGCCACACTCGCACCAAACCCCGCGATCGGTGCCCAGATCGGCACGTACGACGGCATAACGAGCTTTACAAGCAGCGTTAACAGCCAGCCTATCAACAGCCCGAGAATACCGCCCAATCCCGTCAATGTCGCGGCTTCGATCAGGAATTGGAGAAGAATGTCCACCTGACGCGCGCCCAGCGCCTTTCTGATACCGATCTCGCGCGTTCGTTCCGTAACCGAAACGAGCATAATATTCATCACGCCGATGCCGCCGATCATAAGTCCGACCGACGAGATCACGATCATTG
Source organism: Pyrinomonadaceae bacterium (assembly GCA_035432765.1). Lineage (GTDB taxonomy): Bacteria > Acidobacteriota > Blastocatellia > Pyrinomonadales > Pyrinomonadaceae > OLB17. The sequence continues at coordinate 4,610 of DAORTR010000028.1, read as the reverse complement.
CAAGAAAAACTCCGCCCGTGATGGATTTGAACTGATCGATGATGCTGTCCGCCGTCGCCATCGCAAAATTATTCGGCTGGCCGAACGAAACGTGTCGGCGCACTCGAAGGAGATCCTCGACCTGGTCCTTTGCGCTCGAAAGTTGTCCCTCTTTTGCGACCGCAAGGATGAACAGATCGTCCGCCGTAGGCTTTACGCGTTTTGCCGTGCTCATCGGCATATAGATCGTGTTCGATTGATCGTTATTTCCACCTCCGCCGCCAAAAAGCTGCTCACGCTTCACCAACAACCCGACGACCTTGAATTCCTCACCGCCGATCTGCAGCGTCTGGCCGATCGGGGATTCATACGGGAAATAGCTCTCTTTCACGCTGTCGCCGATCACGCAAACGTTCGCCTTGGCCTCGGCTTCGCCCTCTGCGAACCAGCGGCCTTCAATTAGAGTTTCGCCCGGAGCCTTTTCCGCTTGCGCGGTCGTGCCTGATATCTGTACGGACGCACTCGTCTTACCGTTCTTGCCGGTCACGTTCACCTTGCTCCCGAAGAAATTACTCGAGATGTCTAGGTACGGCACAGCAAGTTCGATCGATGGCAGTTTTGCGATCGCTGCGGCGTCGTCCATCGTCAGCGGTTTTCGCATACGCTCTTCGCGCGTCGGACGACTGGTGCGGATGCCAATATCCATTTTATAGAGGAATATCGAGCTTGTTCCGAAGGATTGGATCTCCTTTTCGACGGATACATTGATGCCGCTGATGATCGACGAAATGAGCATCACGACGATGACGCCGATCACAACGCCGACGATCGTCAAAGACGAGCGCAGCTTATTGGTGCGAACCGTATCGATCGCCATCTTGAAGTTTTCGTAAAATGGACCGGTAACTGCCCGCATCTTATTAAACTAGTCCGCTCGTAATGCTTCGATAGGATCGAGCATTGCCGCCTTCCAAGCCGGATAGAGTCCGGCAAGCACGCCCACGCCGCCCGCAACCACGATCGCAAGCCCCGCGGCCCACAACGGAATGACCGTCGGGAACATAAATTGTGAAATTATAAAGCCAAGCAGCTTTGCCAGAATGAGGCCGATGACGCCGCCGGCGACAGCAAGCAGAGTTGATTCGAACAGAAACTGCCTAAGCACGTCCGACTTTCTAGCCCCCAAGCTCATTCGAATACCGATCTCTTTCGTGCGCTCCGTAACCGATACCAGCATAATGTTCATCACGACGATCGCTCCGACAATAAGGGCGATCGCGGGAACTGCCAACACGACGATAAAGATCGACCCGAAAATGCGGTCTCGAAGCCCCGCGATAGCGTCCGGCGTCATAATGCCGAAATTATCCTTTTCGCCGAATGGGATCTTCCGCTTGATCCGCAGCAGCGTCCGAACCTCTTCTACGGCATCGTCAAATCGGTCCGGATCCTTCGCGGTAACTGAAAAGCTCGGAGCACGGCTGTTCGTCAATCCGCCGAACGCCGCGCCGAACGTCTTGAGCGGCATCATCACGAAGTTATCCATTGGGCGTCCGAAAACCGTACCCTTCGCGACCTGAATGCCGATGACGCGGTACGGAATACCGGAAATCGTGATCTCCTGACCGAGAGCATCGCCCCGAGGGAAAAACTTATTCGCAACATCCATTCCGATATAGACCACGCGCGCGGCATTGTCGTTTTCGGGAGTGGAAAAGAACCTGCCCTCGGCAATATCGAGCTTGTCAATATCTGCGATGATCGGCTCGGCGCCGCTGATCGAGACACCCGTTAGCGTCTCGTCGCCATGCTTGATATCGCGAGAAGTATTGCCGGCTTTGGCGCCGATCTCGCCGATAAGCTGAGCATGATCGCGAATAAAGTCCATTTCGTCGAACGTCAGATCAGTGTTTCGCCTTTGGGCCTCGGCGATGGTATCCGTATCCTTAAAGTCGTCCATGCTGAAACGCTGGACGGAGAATGAGTTCGACCCGATCCCCGCGATCTTCTCGTCAACATAGCTATTAAAACCCTGAAGAATAGAAAGCACGACCATGAACGCAGTAACGCCGATTATCATTCCTAAAAGCGTAAGGAATGACCGCAGTTTGTGCGCCATTACCGCATCGAAAGCAAGTTTTAAGGTCTCGGTAAAATTCATTCCAAACTTAAGGCTCTAACAAAGATAATACGGAAAACTCAGCGGAAAAGTTAGTCGTGTCGCTCCCAATTCACAAATCTTTACAAAGCAAAGGCGTCGTCCCGGCAAAACAAGGGCGACGCTTTCTTGCGTAAATCCGCATTATCGAACAAGAGATCACTTATTGTTCCGTTCATCACTCTCTATGAGGCCGTCGCGGATCGTGATAACGCGGTGAGCGCGCTCGGCGATATCCGGTTCGTGCGTAACGAGAATGATCGTGTTGCCCTCTTCGTGCAGCTTTTCAAAGAGAGCCATGATCTCGTAGCTCGTCTTCGTATCGAGTGCACCGGTCGGCTCGTCCGCCAGTAGGATCGACGGATGGTTGACGAGTGCTCTCGCGATCGCAACACGCTGGCGCTGACCGCCGGATAGTTCATTCGGCTTATGAAGGCTTCTCTCGCCGAGTTCGACCGACGCAAGAGCGGCCTGAGCCTTTTCCTGGCGTTCGGCGGATCGAATACCGGCATATATCAGAGGCAGTTCCACATTGTGGAGAGCGGTCGCACGCGGTAGAAGATTAAATGTTTGAAAAACGAAGCCGATCTCCTTGTTCCGGATCCTCGCAAGCTCGTCATCCTCCATTTCAGAGACGAGGTTGCCGTTGATCCAATATTCTCCGCTTGTCGGCGAATCGAGACAGCCGATGAGGTTCATCAAAGTTGACTTACCCGATCCCGAAGGGCCAATGATCGCTACGTATTCGTTCTTCTTGACGTCGAACGAGACATCGCGCAACGCATGCAGTTGTTCGGTGCCCATCTGGTAGGTCTTCCAGATGTCCCGCATCGAGATCATCGAACGCGCGCCGGTTTCAACGGCGGTTTTCGTCGCAGCGGCCTGGCCATTCTCTTGTTCCATAAATCTATACATCGAGATTATGATTTCGTGCCTTGGCCGGAAGGCTTATCTTCCTTCTGAACGGCCTCACCTTCCTTAAGAGTATTGAGAACTCTACTTGGCCCGGTAATGACCACGTCGCCGGCCTGCAGCCCGCTCTTGATCTCGCGGTCAGATTCACCGATCAAACCGGTCTCGACCGCGCGGAATTCTGCCTTTCCGTTGACAAGCACATAGACGCCTGTGATCGTTTTCGGCTTATCCATCGGTTCGGCGCCGTTGTTCGCGGCGGGAACTTCCGGCGAAGGCGAGCCTTCCGGACGCTTCTCGATAACCGCCTGAAGCGGAACAGTAAGCACGTCTTTCGCAACATTGGTGGTGATCTCGGCAGTTGCGCTCATACCGGGACGCAATCCTTTTTTGACGTCTTCCGAGAGGTTCTTGAGTTCAATAACTACGCGGAATTCCTTGGCTTCCTGCACGTTGATATTCGTAGAAAGTCCGCCGGATGTCTGTGATTTTCCAACGGCGAGCGGCGTTTTTTGCGTTACTTCGCCTTCGATCTCGACATCCTGAAAGGCATCGACCTTTACCTTTGCTTTCTGACCGACCGCAACCTGGTCGATAGAAGTTTCGTCAACTTTCACCTCGACATTCACCGTGGACATATCGGCGATCGTCATCAGAGCGGTCGTTGAGAGGCCTGCAACCGCGAATGTTCCGACCTTCGAAGGGATTTCCGCGATGATGCCGTTGATCGGCGCAACCTGCAGCGTCTTATCTCGCTGATTCTTTTGTCCGCGGAGGATCGCGGTCTGCTGTTCGGCACGCGACTGGCTTTGGCTTACGCCGATGCCCGCAGTGTTTACCGCCCGCTTTCCGTCTCGAACCGCCACGGCCTGCTGATTTCTTCGAGCGATCGCCTCATCGACAGCGATCTTCTGCGACTGCAAACGTGCCTTTGCGTTCTTCAATGCGACTTGCGCGGTATCAAGAGCGTCCTTCTTCTGGTCGTATTCAAAGCGTGAGATCACGCCCGACTCAAGAAGCTGCCCGTTCCGGTTGTATTCCCGCTGAGCAGTATTCACATCTACCACCGCCCTTTCGACGTCCGTCTGCGCGGTTACAACATTCTGTCTTGCGGCGCTCACCGAGGCGTCCGACGCGTCGAGAGCCTGTTGCGACTGAGAAAGCTGATTCTGTGCCGCCACAACCTGCGTCCGCTGCGACTGGACGTCCTCCTGCGCTGCTTGCAGTGCCGCAACCTGCGCATCGGTGCTCGATTGAAATTGCTCCGGATCCAACTTTACGAGCGGCTGCCCTTTCGTAACGTGATCGCCCTCTTTTACATAGATCTCCTCAATACGGCCCTGAACCTCGCTTGTAAGGTTCATAAATTGGATCGGTCGAATTTCGCCCGAAGACGTTACCGTCGCCCGCAATTCCGCCCGCTTTTCGACCGTTACGACCGTTACTTTCGGCGTATCCTTTCTAGTTGCAAATATCGATGCAACTACAATGATCCCAACAAGTAACGCGACACTTGCGAGCAATATGATCCTTGTGCGTCGGCTTAATGCCATAAATTCGA
>DAORTR010000027.1:17504-24435 GCA_035432765.1 Pyrinomonadaceae bacterium | reverse complement strand
CTGTGCGACATACTTTTCAGCATTTCGCATCGCCTTTGTCTTGTCGAAACTCATCGTCTATTGAAATCCTGCCGGAAAAGGCTCTCAAGAAGGCCTAATAAAAATGCAAATTGGATGGACGCCGCAGGTCAAGAAAGCGATCTGACCCGTGTTGTGTAGCTTAGCAGACAGAAACAAGAAACGTCAAACTTTTTATACGATGTTGAACGATATGTCGGTCAAATTGAATGCTTTTGATTTATATCAGCCGATTTCATACTCTAAACATCCGAGATCCTCTATGAAGGCAGTCATTTTAGCAGGCGGAAAAGGCACGCGGCTTCGCCCGCTGACTATCTACACGCCAAAGCCGATCGTGCCCGTCGTCAATCGCCCGTTTCTCGAATATCAGATCGAGGTGCTTAAGCGGGCAGGCGTGGACGACATCGCGATCTCGCTTAGTTACCAGCCCGATAAGATCGAACATTTTTGGGGTGACGGCAGCGATCTTGGCGTTCGCCTGAGCTATATCACGGAAGCTTCTCCGCTTGGCACGGGCGGAGCGTATCGATTCGCGGCCGATGGCTGCGAGACGACGACCGTCGTCATCAACGGCGATATTCTGACGGATATCGACCTTGCCGCCGTGATCAATACCCACAAAGAACGAAAAGCGATCGCCACGCTTACGCTTACGCGGGTCGAAGATACGTCCCGTTACGGCCTCGTCGAGACGACCACAGACGGTTCGATCACGCGTTTTCTCGAAAAGCCTTCGCCCGAAGAGGCCGAAAAACTCGGCGTGAACACGATCAACGCCGGCATCTATATCCTCGAACCCGAAGTTCTCGCTCTTGCTCCGAAAGGCGAGAATCGTTCGTTCGAAACTCAGATAATGCCCGAGATCATCGAGCGCGGAATGCCGTTCTTCGGTCACGTCATCGATTCGACCTATTGGAGCGATATCGGCACTCCGGCAACGTACCTTACGGCGAACCTCGACCTGCTGACGGGCAAGATCCGCGGATTCGAACTGCCTGCGAATTCCGGCTCGGACATTGCGACAGCGGCGGTCGTGGACGAGATCTCTCGTCTCGGCGAAGACTGCAACATAAAGCCCGGCGCCGAGATCAAGTGCTCTGTTCTCGGCCGCGGCGTGCTTGTTGAAGAGAGAGCCGTTATCGAGAATTCCGTCATTTGGCCGCACACGCGCATCGCCGCCGGTGCCGTGATCCGAAATTCGGTCGTCGGTAGAAGCTGCTATATCGGCCGCAAAACAAGGGTGAGCAACGGCGCGATCCTCGGCGACAAAACGCAACTCACCGACTACACGCAGGTCTAACGCAAAATGCCCGAACTGCCCGAAGTCGATCTCGTCGCGCGCCAATTGCGCCAACTTCTCAAAGGCCGAACGATCGAGCGCGCGACGCTCATTCGCGCAAAACTTGCGCCTATCACCTCGCCGGCCGTATTTTCGCGGCGTCTGCGGCATTCCACGATCGCCGACATTCGGCGGCGCGGAAAATTCATTCTAATCGAGTTCGACAATTTGAATACGCTTCTCGTGCATCTTCGTATGAGCGGACGGTTCCTGCTGCTCGACGACGAAGACGACGATCCGAAATTCGCGCACGCGGTGTTTCACCTTACCGACGGCCTGCGACTCGTTTTCGACGACCAACGGCATTTTGGTTTTATGAAGATCGTCAAAACGGCGGAAGTTGCAGCTTTGCCGGAGATCGCAAAGCTCGCGCCCGAACCGTTCTCTGAAGGCTTAACCGTCGAACAGTTCCATAGTTCGCTCAAAGCATCTCGCCGCACGCTAAAAGAGTTCCTCATCGACCAGACCAAAGTTACGGGGCTCGGCAACATCTACGCCGCCGAAGTAATGTTCGCCGCCGGCGTCCATCCATCTGTTAGGACGAACAAGATCTCGCGGCCCCGCGCAGAGAGGCTGTTTTCCGCGATCGAACTTACGCTCAAGCACGCGCTCAAAATGTCGGAACGCGGCAAACTCGATCCTCGGAACATCAACGGGAACTACGCTCCCGAAAATGGCCGCTGGCAGGTTTACGGCCGCGAAGGCGAGCCGTGCGAAGCATGCTCGACTGCGATCAAACGCACGACCCACGGCGGTAGATCGACATATTTTTGCCCGACGTGCCAGCGTCGATAACGGCGTAACTCCTTGACTTCACGCATCGAAAGGCACAATATCGATATAAAGATCGTGGTGAGTTATTGCGACTTGCGACCACGTTAAATAAACCGCTAAACAGCTGAAGCATATTCAAAGTTTTTGAAAAAGGTCTCGCTGGTTTGGCGAGGCCTTTTTGGTATCCGTATGAAAAAGTTTCGCGACCTTATAGGCGGCGAAGGCGTTTACGTTTTTGACGGCGCCGTCGGCACACGCCTGTACGATAAGGGCATTTACATCAATCGCAGCTACGATGAGCTTAATCTCACGCATCCTGATCTCGTCAAAGAGGTCCACGACGAATACGTTGCGGCCGGTGCCGACATCATCGAGACGAACACATTCGGTGCGACGCGTCCAAAGCTCCAGCCTTACGGGCTCGAATCGAAACTGCACGAGATCAACGTCGCGGCCGCTCGGATCGCTCGGCAGGCCGCCGGCGAAAAGGCATTTGTCGCAGGCGCGATCGGTCCGCTCGGACTTCGCATTGAGCCTTTCGGCCCGACTTCGTTCGACGAAGCGAAGGGCTACTTTCTCGAACAGGTGAACGCCTTGCTCGAAGGCGGCATCGATCTCTTCGTCCTCGAAACATTCTCGGAACTTGAGATCATCGAACAGGCGGTCAGAGCCGTCCGCGAAGTGAGTGATCTGCCTATCGTCGCCCAAATGACGATCCAGATGGACGGCAAGACCGCTTTCGGAACCACGCCGGAGACGATCGCCACGCGTCTTGACGAACTCGGCGCGGACGTCGTCGGCCTCAACTGCGGAATGGGCCCGAACCACATTCTGAACGCACTCGAAAAAATGCGTGCCGTTACGGCCAAAGACCTTTCTGCTCAGCCGAACGCGGGCCTTCCGCGCGATGTGCAGGGACGACAGTTCTATATGGGTTCGCCTGAATATATGGCGACCTTTGCAAAGCGTTTCGTCTCTGCTGGAGCAAGATTCATCGGCGGATGCTGCGGCACGACGCCGACGCACATAAAGCTGATCGCCGATGCCGTCCGCTCCATAAGTCCGCGTCAGGCGATCAGCGAAGCACGCAGCCAGATCGTCTCTGTTGCCGAGATTAAACCGCCGGATATCCAAGTCGTCCGCAGCGAAGATCGAAGTCTCTGGTCGAAGAAGATCGCGCGAGGCGAATTCGTAACTTCCGTCGAGGTACTCCCGCCGAAAGGCTGCGACGCTGAGAAGACGCTCGATTCGATACGCCTGCTGTACGAGGCCGGAGTTGACGGCGTGAACATTCCCGACGGCCCTCGAGCGCAGACGCGTATGTCTGCGCTTGCGACCGCAGTTCTCGTCCAGGAGGAAGTCGGCATCGAACCCGTGCTCCATTACTGTTGCCGCGACCGGAACCTTCTCGGGATGATGTCCGATCTTCTCGGAGCCGCGGCACTCGGCCTGCACAACTTGCTCCTCATAACCGGCGATCCGCCAAAAATGGGGCCGTACCCGGACGCGACCGCCGTCTTTGATATAGATTCGATCGGCCTCACGAATATGGCCAATAAACTAAATCACGGCCTCGACCTCGGCAACAATCCGATCGGAAAGCCGACCGAATTTTCGATCGGCGTCGGCGTGAATCCCGGTGCAGTGAATCTTGACGAGGAAATTCGGCGCTTTGAATGGAAGGTCGAGGCCGGCGCCGAATACGCTATAACTCAGCCCGTTTTCGACACCGAGCAGCTAAGGCATTTTCTCGAACGCATTTCGCATGTTCGCATACCGATCGTTGCGGGAATTTGGCCGCTCATTTCGTACCGAAATGCCGAGTTTATGCACAACGAGGTTCCGGGCGTTAACGTAACTGCCGACATTCTCGAAAGAATGCGTATCGCCTCCGACCAGAGCAAAGAACATGCCCGCGAAGAAGGCATCATCATCGCCCGCGAATCGCTCATCGAGGTCCGCGATTCGATCCAAGGGGTCCAGGTCTCGGCTCCTTTCGGCAACGTCAAATACGCCCTGCAAGTTTTCGAGGCCCTCGAAGACCACCCTGCGTGTCAGTAGCCCGCGTGTCAGTAGCCCGCACGTGAGTAAGGGCTCAGCGTGCGCCTCACACACCGTCCGCCCCCGTCCGCACTGCCTTGAGTTGCCACGGCTTTCAAGCCGTGGAACCTTCCGACTCAATCTCGGAGGCGACTTGCCGGCAACAAACGCCTCTGTCGCGTGCAAAGCACGCTTCCGTTGGAATGATTCGCCGCCTATCTACACATTCGGCTACGCTCCATGTGTAGCTAAATTCTTGTCGCGTGCAAAGTACGCTTCCCGAAGGGCAAATAGCCACGCGCCTCTAGGCCGTGGATTCGGTGTCCCGATCCAACCTCGGAGGCGGCTTTGCCACCAAATCGACATCTGACCCACCTTCCGGAACCGCCGATCTACCCGTTTGCACCGCAAAACTCACGCAAGCTCAAGAGTCTGTGCATTCTGTGCATTCGGTGCTTTCTGTGCGGTTTGTCCTTATCGTCGCCCCGCGAATGCTATATGATAGCTCTCTATCGCAACGGGCAAGCCGGCTGCTTTTGGCGGAAGACCTTGACGGAGCTGAACGAGAGCGGGGGAAAGAAGCGGACGAATATTTACGTGGGGTCGGGCATCGTTGCGGAGCAGTTGGTGCATCAAGCAGATGATACGCATTCGACGGAGTGGGAAGATGTCTTGTACAAGCACGAGGACATTGTGACGGGGAGTTATCAAAAGACGACCGCGGACGGGACGCTCGCCGGCGGCATGGATCCGCCCGCGCGTGTCGAATTCGAACCGCTTGGCGGTGCGATACCGGACGGCGATCCTTACATCGCGGACGAAGGATTTGATCCGAGGCCGTTGCGGGATTTCAGTTTCGCGGGCGATGTGAATTCGCCGGAATTTGGCTGCACTTGGGACGGGATGCCTTTCTCCTGCGGCCTGCTCAGCGTCGTGCTCCACGGCCAAGGCTCATTCCGGCTCGACGTCAACACCCGAATGAGCGGCGGCTGGGAAGCCTACAACGGCCTCTCGGGAATGGTTTCGACGTGGCGATACGACATCAGGCAGGCGGTAAACTACGAAGATAGTTCGCTGACCGCCGCTCAGTATAAGACCCCGGGTATCCTTAAGGACTACAAGTTTTTGCCTCCCGGTCAAACAGCCCTCCTCGTCGGCACCGTTTACGCCCAATACCTCTCACCCTTTGCGGAAATGGTTGTTGGAAGCCTCTTACCACAGATGCGAGAAACGCCGCCGTCGATACGAGGAAGCAAGAAATTTGAGAAGAAGCTGGACCGAGCGAAAGAGCGTTTCAAGAATGATGACTGCCAGACATTTTTATCGCAGTTGTCTGAACACGCGAGTCTGACGCAGATTAAGGACGCATTGGACAGTCATCCCGCCTTCTCGGCGCAACTAACAACGGGCATTCTAATGCGGGAATCGGGTATTTTCGATGATGCAACAATCGACAATATCCTAACGGCACCGGATAGTCAGGTCAATAATTTAAAAAGGGCTGAATTGGGTATCACTGTCGCCGAATACTTTCGTATACATTCAAACAACGCGATGACCAATATGAGCCCGCGGTTTCCAGGCGTCTACTACAACGATTCGACTTATGACTCGCAGACGATCTTGCACGAGACCTTGCACTATATCACGGGGCTTAGCGACGTTAAGCTCGCGGCGGCACTTAATCTGCGGGATGATTCTGGGAGTCCTATAACGGATCCAGCGTTGGCAAGTCTAGCGATCAAGAACGGTATTTATGAGAACTGCAGATAACTTTTCAATTTCATTTCGCAAAAGACTCATTCGCTGCATAGCGGTGTTGGGCTTCGGATCGGTTTGCGCTGTGTCCGTGTTTGCGCAGTCCTCTCGTTTTTCCGCAAGGTGCGGGGATGAGCCGAAGAACGGCGCAAGGTTCAAGGTTGTGTTCGAGACCGAAACCGTTGCAAAGGAATTGTTGATCTATGTCGTGATAAAGCCGGACAAATTTACGCGAGAGAATCTGGTCGCGACGGCGGCAAGACTCCGCGCTCGATACTGCAAAGCGAAATACGTGGGAGTTACTTTTGTTGAAAATAAGGAAGACCTTCACTATGGCCTCAAAGAGTGGGTAGTATCAGATGGAAAAGGGGACCCCACGAGAGGTACCTATTTGATCGACCGCGGAAAAGGCATTGATCGGATCGAGTACAACACGAAAAAAGGCAACCCACTCGATGAATGCGCGATCGATCTTAATGTGAAGCCAACATCAAAATAACTTCGGCGCAGATGAATGAGTTTGAGACGGATTATGTATTTGACGGAGACGGGCGGCCTGTCGAGGAGTTGCGTGGCGGGCGAAAGGTTTCGGTTCCGAATCCACCGCCGATGAATGTGCAGCCGATGAAGTATCAGGTGTGGTCGAGTGTGTTGGGGGCGAGCGTGGCGACGCTTTTGCCGGACGGGACGCCGCAGACGAGAAATGTTTTTGCGGGGAAGGCCGTGATCGCAGAATTGGGAGGTACGGGGATGAACACTTACGACGGCGTTACTTGGAAGACAAGCGATCCTGCGTCGGGGACAGTGGTGAGTTACACGAACGACGGGACGGCGAACACCGGCTATGTGTCCGAGCAGAACGAGCCGCTCGGCCAAAGCATTTCGCTTGAACCTCCGCCGTTCCAAGGCGAAGTTTACGACTGCCAATCCCACTTGTTTACTGCGAACGACGAAGTTTGCCACGAAGGCACTAAGGCACGAAGGGAAGAATGCGGAGAA
>DAORTR010000027.1:0-17404 GCA_035432765.1 Pyrinomonadaceae bacterium | reverse complement strand
CACGAAGGCACTGGGGCACGAAGGGAAGAACGACGAAGTTTGCCACGAAGGCACTAAGGCACGAAGGGAAGAATGCGGAGAAGTTTGCCACGAAGGCACTGGGGCACGAAGGGAAGAACGACGAAGTTTGCCACGAAGGCACTTAGGCACGAAGGGAAGAATGAGAACGGACCGCGACGAAGTTTGCCACTAAAGGCACTAGGGCACGAAGGGAAGAATGCGAGCGGACGGCGATGGGCGGTTGCAGAAATCTGCTTGGCAGGCGACAATCTTTTTACTGATAGGTTGTGAGAGTTTTTTCGTTCATCTTCGTGGTTTATATGCTTGTACTGCTGGCGCAGCCGTGTCAGGAGTTCGTTGCGTCTGCAAGCGGGGATTCCGCGGCGTGTCCTACGACGGCGGTCGTTCGTGGCGACACGCCGGAGAGCGGCTCGAAGACAGACGGTTGCTCGCCTTTCTGTATCTGTTCGTGCTGCAGCATCAATTCGATGGGAGCTCACACTGTGTCGGTCGCCATTGAGTCGCCGGCGACGGTAAATGCGATCCCGAGAGAGATCGCGGCCTATTCTTCCCAACACACTTCCAACTACCTAGCCTCAATTTGGCAGCCGCCAAAAGCCTGATCATTTAGCACAATTGCGCGTTTTTTTTCTGTCGCGACCTCGATATTCGGGGATCACGCGCCCGCATTGCGTTCGTTGTAAACACTTGATCGGGAATTTATGAACAGGTTCATTTCTATTCTGGCCGTCGTGCTGACGGTACAGATCTCGTTCGCTCAGATGGTTTCGATCGCGAAGCCTGAGAGAGCGGCCCATACGAATTCGCTTTATCGTTCCGTACTCGAAAATTATCGAAGCGCCGACGATGGAATTTCACTCGCCGAGATCGTAAAGCGAGTGGTCGTAAGCAGCGGCGAGATCGCCGTCGCACGCCTCGAAGCGGAGAAGGCCGAGGCTCGGCTCATCCAAGCCCAACAGCGGCCGAACCCGACGCTTTCTGTCGAACAAGGCAGCGGCGGGATCGTCGGTTCGTCGGGCGACCGCGAATTCAGCCTCGGGCTTTCGGTGCCGATCGAGGCCTTTGGCCAGCGCGGCCGAAGGATCGACGCCGCGAGGGCCGACGTCGCTTTGAAGCGTGCGGAGGTCGCCGCAAAAGAGCGTGCCGTTACCGCGCAGATCCTGACGGCTTATCTCGAAGCTCTTGTTAGCTTGCGCGAACTCGAAGTTCTCGAAGAGGTACTCGATCTTGATGAAGAAACGATCCGATCCGTGCAGATACGCGTCAACGAAGGTGAAACTGCTCCGCTCGAACTCAATCTGCTTCAGGCCGAGATCGAGAAGATCCGCGCGCGGCGTTCGCTTACGGAAGGTAAGATGCGAGCCGCGATCTCCCGCTTGAAGTTCTTCGCGGCGGTCCCCGAACACGAGCCGATGAAACTGACCGAGGATATCGCTACTGCCGAGATCCGTAAACTGCCGAAGGACGCTGCCGCCGCGGTCGAGATCGCTCTTACCGAACGTCCGGAAATTCGGCTTTTGAAACTCGAAGAGGAACTCGCCGAGGCTGAACTGAGATCGGCCGCCGCGCGTTCGAAGCCGGACGTTAGCGCAAATGCAAGATATGTGCAGGGACGATCGAGCCTTGACGACCCACGCGGCCCCTTCGTCCAAAAGGATCGGAGCCTGACGTTCGGCGTCTCGATCGGAATTCCCATTTTTGATCGAGGGCAAGGTGCAAGAGCCGAGGCTGCGATCTCGATTCGTCAGGCGCAGGAGCGGCGGCTTTTCGCCGAACGCGTGGTGAGGAGCGAGATCGCAGCTTCGTTCCACAGGATCGAGGCGGCGGATCGCGCCCTTGCGACATTCAAGATCGGTGTGCTTCCGCGTTCGCGCGAGAACGTCGAGACGGTGCGAAAAGTTTATGAGATCGGCGCGCTTAAGATCACGGATCTGATCGCCGAACAGCGCAAACTGCTTGAAGCGAACAACGACCTTATCGAGATCCTAACTGAAAGATATCGAGCCCAAGCCGACCTTTTTCTGGCCCTCGGCCTGCCAATGGAGAAATAGATAGTTATGTCCGACGAATACGAAAAGAAAGAGTTTGAAGCGAACGAAGGGGTGGTTCACGCCGAAGCGGAAGAGAGCGACGCGCCGAAAAGCAGGCTTGTTCCATGGCTTATCACGGCGGCGATCATTGCGTTGATCGGCATCGTCGGCGGCATATTTTTGCTGCGCGGGACGGGTGGCGCACAGCGGGCGGCGACCGAGCCCGCACATTCCGACGGTGAGCACTCAGCATCAGAAGAAGGCCGTGAGGTTGCGCTCGACCCGAATGCGATCGAGGCTGCCGGCATCGAGATCGAAACTGTAACGCAGCGTCCTGCGATCGCGATGTTGAACGTTACGGGTGCCGTCGAACTGAATCCTGAGACGACCGAGATGGCGACGCCTCTGGTCGGCGGGCGGATCGAACGAGTCAATTACAGCGTCGGCGACCGTGTGCAGCGCGGGGCCGTTCTCGCCGTGGTATCAAGCCCGCAGTTAGCGCAAATGCACGGCAAGATGCACGAAGCGCGGACAAAGTACGAGCTCGCTCAACGGAGTTTGGCTCGCGTTCAAAGGAGCGAGAACCGCGTTGCCGTTCTGCAGTCAAAGGCAAAACTCGACGAGGCCGAAGCGACCTTAAAGCGCACGCGCCGTTTGATCGATCTCGGCGCCGGAGCGGGCAAAGATCTTGTCGCCGCCGAGACCGCCTACAAGACGGCAAAGGCGGACTTTGACTTTCAGTCGAACATCTCGCTGAATCGCGAGGTCCAAGAGGCGCAGGCCGAGGTCGAAACGTCGCGTGTCGATCTAAAGCATATCGTTGACGAGATGCGGTCACTCGGCGTCGATGTCGATCCGAATGAGCCGGACGATCATCGCGAAGACACGTCGCTCGTTGCGCTTCGAGCGCCGCTTTCGGGGATCGTGACCGAGCGGAGATTCAATGCCGGAGCCGGCATAGAAGCCGCGACCGCGATCTTTTCGATCTCGAATCTCGGCACCGTTTACGTTATCGCGAACGTTCCGGAAGCAAATATGTCAAAACTTTTTGTCGGAGCCGCCGCTGAAATAACTTCGCCGGCGATCGGCACGGTGAGCGGCCGCGTTTCGTATATCGATCCGCAATTGGACGAGACGACAAGGACAGGGCGTGTGCGTATCGAGGTTCCGAACAGGAGCGGAAAACTGCGCGCAGGAATGTTCGCGGACGTCGGATTCTATCTTGGCACGAGCACTGCCTCGGGGCAGGAACTCGTCGTCAAGTCCGAGGCGATACAGCGAAGCGGCGACAAGACGATCGTCTTTGTTCCGCGTGAGAATGAGTCGGGAGCATTCGAAGCGCGCGAGATCGAGGCCGGTGCGGATCTGAACGGGTACACGAAGGTGATCGACGGGCTGAAGCTCGGCGAAAAGGTCGTGACCAAGGGCAGCTTTGTCTTAAAGACCCAACTCGAAAAGGGTGCCATGGGAGATGACCACTAGAAGTATATGATCAACGCACTCATACGATTTTCAATTGCTCAGAAGCTTGTGGTGCTTCTGCTTGTTGCGATCATGGCGGGGGCCGGAATTTTTAGCCTGATCGATCTGCCGATCGACGCCGTGCCGGATGTGACGAATGTGCAGGTGCAGGTGCTGACCAACGCGCCGAGCCTCGCGCCTTTGGAGATCGAGCGACAGATCACGTTCCCGATCGAAGTCGCGATGTCCGGCATTCCGGGCGTCGAAGAGATACGTTCGGTCTCGAAATTCGGTATTTCGAACGTGACGATCGTGTTCGAAGAATCGACCGATATTTATTTCGCCCGTCAGCTTATTCTCGAACGAATGGCGACAGCGCGTGAGAATATTCCGCCTGGGATCGGCGCGCCGGAAATGGGACCGATCGCGACCGGATTGGGCGAGATCTATCAATACGAGGTCAAGGCGGAAAAGGGAAGCGGCTACACGGCGACCGATCTGCGGACGATCCATGACTGGAACATTCGGCGTCAGTTGATGAGCGTTCCGGGCGTGACCGAGGTGAATTCGCACGGCGGTTACGGCAAGCAATACGAGGTGCGGCTCTCGCCGGAGAAACTGCACGCTTATGGATCGACGCTTAGCGATGTTCACGACGCAGTGATGGCGAACAACGGTTCGGTCGGCGGCGGATACATCGAAAAAGGCGCCGAGCAATATCTGTTGCGCGGCGTTGGCCTTGTCGAAAAGATGGAGGACATCACCAATATCGTCGTCAAAACCGGGAAAGAAGGCGTGCCGGTATTTGTCCGCGATCTCGGTGAGGTCGTCGAAGGACAGAGCATAAGACAAGGAGCGGTTTCGACCGATGGCCAGGGCGAGATCGTCTCGGGCATGGCGATAATGCTCAAGGGCGAGAACTCGCGCGTCGTTGCGGAACGCGTGAAAGCAAAGGTCGAAGAGATCCGCAAGACTTTGCCGAAAGGCGTGACGATCGAGCCTTTTTACGACCGAACGGAGCTTGTTAAACGAGCGATCGCTACGGTTGAGAAGAACCTGCTCGAAGGCGCAGCGTTGGTCATTCTTGTTCTGCTTTTACTGCTCGGCAATTGGCGCGGCGCCGTACTTGTTGCGACGATAATTCCGCTCTCGATGCTCTTTGCCGCTATCTTGATGCGGATGTTCAATGTGTCGGGAAATTTGATGAGCCTCGGCGCTCTGGATTTCGGATTGATAGTTGACGGGGCTGTTGTGATGGTCGAGAACGTAGTTCGTCGTCGTGCCGAAGCCCAGCATAATAACTCACGCGAGCCGCCCGAACGCACAATCCTAGAAGCGTGCCTTGAGGTCGCGCGGCCCGTAGTATTCGCGGTCGCGATCATCGGGATAGTTTACTTGCCGATCCTTAGCCTTCGCGGTATCGAGGGCAAGATGTTCGTGCCGATGGCATTGACCGTGATCTTCGCGCTTCTCGGTTCGCTTATACTTTCGCTGACCTACGTTCCGGCGATGCTTTCGCTGATAATGCGCGGCGCGGTGTCGGAAAAGGAAAGCCCGCTTATTCGTTGGTCGAAGCTCATCTACAGGCCTTCGCTTGCGTTCGTAATGAAATTCCGTTCGCAGGTCTTGGCGGTCGCGATCGCTTTGATCGCGCTCTGCGGAGCCATCTTCACGAATCTTGGCGGCGAGTTCATCCCGCGTCTTGATGAGGGCGATATTTTGATCGAGGCGGTTCTGCTGCCGAGCGTCTCGCTGAACCAAGCGATGGAAATGACGACCAAGATGGAAAAGTCGCTCAAGGTTTTTCCGGAAGTAAAAACGATCGTTTCAAAATGCGGTGCACCGGCCGTTGCGACGGATTCAATGAGCCTAAATCAATGCGACGTTTTTGTGATGCTCAACCCGATCGACGAATGGAGATCGCGTTGGTCGAAGGAAAAGCTGATCGAGGAAATGTCGAAGAAGCTCGAAGCTGAAGTGCCCGGTGCGGCGTCGTTCGGCTTTATGCAGCCAATCGAGATGCGCGTCAACGAACTCATTGCCGGCACGCGCGGCGACGTTGCGATCAAACTCTTCGGTGATGACCTGCAAGTGCTTGCAGAAAAGGGCGAGGAGATCGATCGCGTACTTGGAACGATTCAGGGAGCCCATGAGAATAAGGCCGAAGTAACTACCGGATTGCCGCAGTTGCAGATAAAGCCGGACCGAGCCGCCATCGCCCGTTACGGGCTCAATGTCGAGAACGTGAATGAACTTGTCGAGTCGATCTTTGCGGGCCGGAAGGCCGGCGAAGTTTTTGAAGGAGAACAGCGGTTCGATATCGTCTTGCGACTGAACGAGAACGCCAGCAAGACGGTCGATTCGGTTCGAGCTTTAATGCTGACGGCTCCGAACGGCCAACGCGTGCCGCTCGAACAGGTCGCGGATATCTCGCTCGTCGAAGGCGCGGCTCAGATCTCGCGTGAAGCGACGCGGCGACGTATCGTCGTATCGACGAACGTACGCGACCGCGACATCGCCAGCTTTGTCGCCGAGGCAAAGCAAAAGATCGGCACCGGCGTAAAGTTGCCGCCCGGCTACTATCTTGAATGGGGCGGAACGTTCGAGAACCTTGAGCGTGCGACCGGAAGGCTGCTCGTCGTAGTGCCGATCGCATTGTTTCTCATCTTCGTGCTTCTGTTCTCGACGTTCGGCTCGGCAAGGCAGGCGCTGATTATCTACACGGGCATTCCATTCGCAGTCGTCGGCGGCGTGATCGCATTAGCGTTGAGAGGAATGCCGTTCTCGATCTCGGCAGGCGTCGGCTTTATCGCATTGTTCGGCGTTGCGGTTCTGAACGGCGTGGTGATGATAAGTTTCATCAACCATTTGCGTGAGGAAGGGAAGTCCGTGATCGACGCCGTGAACGAGGGAGCGATGACGCGTCTGCGCCCGGTTCTGATGACGGCGTTGGTTGCGAGCCTCGGCTTTATCCCGATGGCACTCGCGACCAGTGCAGGTGCTGAAGTTCAGAGACCACTCGCGACCGTTGTCATCGGCGGGCTGATCACTTCGACGCTGCTCACGCTGCTGCTGCTGCCGGTGCTTTATGCGTGGGTCGAACGGGACGCCGATCGCAGGTAGCCATTGTACGAATGACAAAGAAGGTTGCCACGAAGGCACTAGGGCACGAAGCAAAAGAAGGTTGCCACGAAGGCACGAAGGCACGAAGGGAAGAGGGCGATCTTCCTGCTCTCGCAGGAATCGGCGCGTTCTTAAAAGGGAGCAAGTTTGTGCATTTTGTCCGTTTTGTCCGTTTTGTGCATTTTGTGTCATTTTGTGAAAACTGTGTCGTTTTGTGAAAACTGTGCTCCAAAAACGGAAAGGGAATAAACTATAATGTTCTTGGCTCGAGAAGAAACGAGCGTTTTATTGACTTATGAGACTGAAAATTCTTGCCCTCGCGTTCACGATCGCAACCGCAGCTTCGATGGCGACATATTTCGCGACCGATTCTTCGGCGCAAAAAGCCGCGCCTTCGGTCGATAATTCGTACCAGATATCGGGCGTGCTTTATATGCAGAAGGCCGGTGAATATCGCGCGCTTTGCTATCAGGCTTTTAACATCGCGCGGCTCCGGCTCGACGCCGACTTTCAGAAAAAGAATCTAAAGCATCTCTCAAAGGCCGAACGACGGATGCCGCGCGCGATCATGGTCGATATCGACGAGACGGTGTTAGATAATTCGCCGGCTCAGGCTTATGGGATCAAGAATAACAAGGGTTTCAACCTTGCGGATTGGTATGCTTGGGGCGATATGCGAAAGGCGAAGGCCATTCCCGGTTCGGTCGATCTTCTGAACTACGCGCACTCGCGCGGCGTAAAGATCTTCTACGTTTCGAACCGCGACGAAGTGCAAAAGGCGGCGACGATGGACAACCTCAAGAAGGTCGGTTTCGAGGACATAACGGACGCGAACGTGCTGCTCCGCCAAAAAGAATCGAGCAAGGACGCGCGACGCGACATTATCCGCAAAACTTACCGCATCGTGATGCAGGTCGGCGACAATCTCGATGATTTTTCGAGCACGTTCGAGAAGAAGTCGGTCGAAGATCGGTTTGCGGAGGTCGATAAGGTACGCGAGTATTTCGGGAAAGATTACATCGCTCTCCCGAACGCGATGTACGGCACTTGGGAAAGCGCGATCTACGGTTACGGCCGCCTTACCGACGAGCAAAAGGCAGAAAAACGTGCCGCCGCACTAGAATTGCCGTAATATAGAGCTATGAAACGAACGGTCGAAGAGAAACTTCTTAACCCAAAGCCCGGCAGCAAGATCGCTGAGGCCAGAGACTACGGGATCGATCTCAGTCTGATCGTGGAAAATCGGCGATTGTCGCCTGAACTGCGATTGGAAAAGCTACAGCGGGCTATGGTCGGCTTCGATGAACTCCGAAGGTCCGCTAAGAAGATGAAGCGTTCACAATGATCGATGTAAAGAAAGCCATCGTAACTCTTGCAAGTAACGATGTGGAATTTGTTGTCATCGGCGGTGTCGCCTTGAGCCTTCATTCGTCGGCATATATAACGTATGACATTGATATTTGTTTTTCGAGAACGCGGGAAAATCTCACGAAGGTCGCGACCGCACTAGCAGACTTCAACCCGAGACTACGCGGCTTTCCGCCTGAACTTCCTTTTGTGTGGGACGAACGAACGCTGCTCAACGGAACAGAATTTACGCTCGATACCGAAATCGGCGACCTTGACCTTCTCGGAGAGGTTGGCGGTATTGGAAAATATGAAGATGTTCTTGGTCTGTCTGAAGAATGGACCGTTTTCGGGTATAAGGTGAACGTGCTGTCGATCGATGGCCTTATCAAGGCGAAACAGTTCGCCGGACGGGAAAAGGACGAACCGGGACTCAAGATCCTTTATGCTTTGCAGGAAGCGGAGGCAGACGAAGGTTAGCGTTTGCCGCGAAGATTGGCGGTGAGTTGGTTCGACTATGAGAATACTTGTAACAGGCGGAGCGGGGTTCATTGGGTCGCATCTTTGCGAGCGGCTGATCGCAGACGGTGCTGAGATCATCTGCCTCGACAATTTCTTTACCGGGCGGAAATCGAATATCGAGCATCTTTTTGCGAACCCGAATTTCGAGCTTGCGCGCCACGACGTTACGGAGCCGATCCTGCTCGAGGTCGATCAGATATACAATCTCGCGTGTCCCGCGTCGCCCGTGCATTATCAATACAATCCGATCAAGACGGTCAAGACGAACGTGATGGGGACGATCAATATGCTGGGCCTAGCGAAACGCGTGAAGGCGAGAATTTTGCAGGCCTCGACGAGCGAAGTGTACGGCGACCCGATCGAGCATCCGCAGACCGAGAGTTATTGGGGCAACGTGAACCCGATCGGCCTTCGAAGCTGTTATGACGAAGGCAAGCGTGTCGCCGAGACCTTAATGATGGATTACCGCCGGCAGAGCGGCGTCGATACGCGTATCGTGCGTATTTTCAACACTTACGGGACGCGGATGCTCGAAAATGACGGCCGCGTCGTGTCGAATTTCATCGTCCAAGCGCTTCGCGGAGAGAAGCTCACGATCTATGGCGACGGCTCGCAGACCCGTTCGTTCTGCTATGTCAGCGACCTTGTCGAGGGAATTATCCGGCTGATGAACACCGAGGCCGAGGACATTCATCTTCCCGTAAATATCGGGAATCCGGGCGAATTTACGATGAACGAACTCGCGGAAAAGGTCGGCGAGATCATCGGTCGCAAAGTCGCGATCGACCACCTGCCGCTGCCCCAGGACGACCCGAAACAACGCCAGCCGAATATCGAACGCGCCAAAAAACTCCTCGGCTGGGAACCAAAAGTCCCGCTTGCCGACGGGTTGAAGAAGACCGTTGCCTATTTTGCACAGACCGTAGAAACAAGCAACGCCTCGGCGAACTCTTAACGCCGATCAATTTGTCGCCTTCAGGATCCGGTTCAGATAGTACCGAACGAGGTTATCCTTGTGCAGATTCAGGTCAAAGAATGCGTTCGAGGCAATTCTCTCCCGCTCGGCCCCATTCGCGAGATAATATTCGCAGAGATCGAGAAGGTCCGAAAAATCTTCCTTGCAGTAAACGATGTGCTCGCGGTCAACGAGCGGAACGTGGAGCAAGCTCTTATGCGGATACGCGATCACAAAGGTGCCGATCGCGAGATAGTTCATCAGGCGAAAGCACAGCGGGCCGAGGCCAGGCAGGTCGATGCAAATTCGCGATCGAGCCGCTTCACGCAGAAAATCGATGTACGGAAGAGTTTTCACGCCGCCTTCGAACCCGAAATGTTGCTGTTCAGAGAGCAAGGAGATCGCTTTTTTGCGTATCTCAGGGGCGTAGTTGAGACTGAATCGAGCATTCACGTCAAAGCGAAATTCGCGCCTGTCCCTAAGCTTTCGCAAGCCTTTCAGATGGAAATATAACCTCTTCCCGTCGGGTACGTAACCGCCCGGGATGACGTTCTTGCGGCCATAGCCGAGCTTGTCGAACTGCATCTTGAAATAGAGGTCGCAGTTCTCCGCACAATCTTCATCTATTGCTAAATAATCCGAATAACCGATAGCAATTCTGCGGATGGAACCAGCGCAGACCGCCTCAAATACGACCGTGCCTTTGTATAGCTGCGGTATGTCGTCAACCGTTTCAACTCTTAGATGCTGTCGAAAGCCAAACCGAAGCATCTCGACCCAATCGCTCGCCTCGTCCCACTCGTATTTGCTCGGCCAGCGAATGCTAAGATGCTTGAGGTCTGACGGGTCGAGAGCCCATGCCGGATTCTCGCGGGGGGGGGGGCAAGGTGTGGGGGAGAAAGAATTCGGCGGCGACGTTTCGGATATCAAGGATTTTCATTTTGCTGTGGAGGCACGGGAAATTTCGGCTGAACGAATTATTGCCCGCGAAATATCTCACTTTTTAGTATACAATTACGTCTTGCCGGAGACTCGCGAAATATTTACAAATTAGGTTGAAGAGTCGTTTAGTATAAGTAGTTTGCCGACAAGAATGCATTCGGTTCGGCGGACTTTAAAAGAATATTATGAAGATCCTCATTACCGGCGGTGCCGGATTTATTGGAAGCCATTTGGCGGATAAGCTTTTGGGCGAAGGCAATGAAGTTACGGTCATCGACGATCTTTCGACCGGGCGATATGCGAATGTCGCGCATCTCGAGGACAAGCCGGGCTTTCGTCTGCTGATCGACACTGTCTTGAACGCGAAGCTGATGGAACGGCTCATTCGCGACACAGACCGCGTATATCATATGGCGAGCGCGGTGGGCGTGCGGCTCATAATGGAGCGTCCGGTGCAGACGATCGAGACGATCTTTCGCGGGACGGACGTCGTATTGGGTTTTTGCTCGCGGTACAGAAAGCGAGTGCTTGTGCCGAGCACTTCGGAGGTTTACGGCAAAGGCGTTTCGGTGCCTTTTCGCGAAGAGGACGATCTGCTCACGGGCGCGACCGACAAGCATCGCTGGGCGTACGCCTGTGCGAAAACGCTTGACGAATTCCTCGCCCTTGCGCACTGGAAAGAGACGCAGCTTCCCGTGGTTGTCGTTCGGCTGTTCAACACGGTCGGCCCGCGTCAGACGGGACAATACGGAATGGTAGTGCCGCGTTTTGTGCAGGCGGCGTTAAAGAACGAACCCATCTCGGTCTATGGCGACGGCGAACAGCGGCGATGTTTCGGCCACGTGGCGGACGTTGTCGGCGGGTTGACGAAATTGCTCGACAACCCAAGCTGTTTCGGCGAGGTCATCAACCTCGGCAATAACGAAGAGATATCGATAAACGGCCTCGCAAAACGCGCGATCGAGCTTACGGCAAGCACGAGCGAGATCAAGCATCTCACTTACGACGAGGTCTTCGGCGCGGGCTTTGAGGATATGGCACGCCGCGTCCCTAGTCTCGAAAAAGCCGAGCGCCTTATCGGTTATAAGCCAACCCGAACCCTGGATGACATCATCAATGATGTTGCGGCCGAATTCCGCCGCGAAAGGCCGGATAGTTCACAGAATGCTCAAGCGTAAAGTATTTTTTATCATTCTCTCGATCGGGCTTGTCCTTCCGCTCGCCGTGTTCGCACAGTCGAGCGGCGTAAAAGGCAGGGTCCGAAACGTTGACTCCAAGTCGATCCCGAATGTCGAGGTTACGGCCCGCGTTGACGGCAAGGTCGTGCGTTCGACAAGGTCCGACCGGCAAGGCCGCTTTACACTCGCTCTCGAACCGGGAACGTACAATATCGCGTTCGATGCGAAAGGTTACGGCACGGGCGTGAAATATGACGTAAAGGTCAAGGAAAATGACTTTCGCGACCTCGGCAGCAATCTTTTGATGACCCGCGATCGCGGTTCGCTCGTTCTCATCAAGGGCATTGTTTTTGACAAGGCGAATCTGAGCGTACGCCAAGCGCCGGTCGATCTATACGAGATCAGAAGCGACGGGACGACGCGAAAGCTCCAAACGGTCTATACGAATGCGGCGGGCGAGTTCGAATTCAACGGAATAATGAATGTGCCGAACGTGCGCGTTACCGCTTCGGCGAACGGCGTCTCTGCGTCGAACGATCTTGTTACCGATTCTCCGCAGGTCTATCGAACCGTCATCAAACTCCCGATCGAACACGAATAGAGTTCGTAGAGTTCGTAGAGTTTGGAGAGTTTGGAGAGTTCAATGAGTGTGAAGTTGTGTTGGTCGTGGTTTTCAGTCCGCTTGCGGACGGCAGAATATTAGCTACACGCGTTAGCGTGTAGAAAGTGACAAAACCACCATCTGGATCCCGCGTTGCGGGCGACAGTTGCTTGTTGCGGTCAAACCCTTTTCTCTTGGGCGTTCGCTCGCGGTAGATCTAACCGAAATGCGGATAGATACTAAATGCTAACCCCGCCAATATTGGCGAGGCTAGGTGTTGTTAAGAGGAGGCCTTTTTATGGCCTCCTTTTTTTGTTTCCGGATCGACGAAACTAATCGCCGAGCATACGCATTGTGTAGTAGAACTGGCCGAAATTCACGGCGCCGGACGCACGTACGCGAATGCCGAATCTGAGCGACATCTTCCGACTCAAAAGCTTGTTGATGACGCTATCGGGGAGACCGACGGCACGCCAATATGAGCGTGAGAATCCGCGGCCTGCAACATTCGCGTAACTCTTGTACTCGCTGACGAAATCATTCGCGGCGAGCGTTCGATTCACGAGGTTGGTGCCATTGAGCGAGACAGTATATTGCCCGTTCATCGGAAGGCCGGTCGAAGGGTCGATCGCGAGCGGGTCGTTCAGCGCCGTGCTTACAAAGGTAACGACCGGCGAGTAAAGGACCGTATAAGGGCTCGCATTACCGTTCGCGTCGAACGCATCGTAGCCCGGATTGTTGTTGGTCACTATATAGAGCGTGTTCGAAAGCGTGTTCTTCGGGATCGTGTATTCCCAAGCCGGATCGTAAAGCACCTGTGTCTGATTCATCGGAGCCGACGGCGGGTTGTGTACGATGCACTTGTCATCGGCGGCGAGCGTCAATCCAAGTTCGTCGAGCAGAACCTGCGGAGCGCAGCTGTGATAGATATAGACCGTGCCGGCATAGAGAGAGCCGAAGAATTTTACGTTTTGGCCGAATGAATCCGGATCGTCGTAAGGCGACGGGATCGTCGCGAGATTCGCAACATTCGGACTGGCCAACTTTGCGCCGAGGGAAGGCGCAAGCGACAGTTCCTTTTTGGCAAATGTGATCGGCGCGCGTGCCTCAGAACGAATCTGATTCATCTCATCGCGTGAAAGGCGGCCGTCAACAAGGCGCTGCTGTCCGAACGTCGTCGCCGACATCGCCAACATCGCGGCAAGTACAAGAATATTTCTGACTTTCATCTAATTATCTCCTGTTTTATAGAAGCAAATGTAATCGTAGGAGTCTTACTTCGACGAATAGACGGCCGCGCAAAGCCTTTTTGCAAAATATCATCGGTCAATATGCTCGAATCCCGCAAAATTCTGCCCAATGAAGAAAAAGCGAACAAATGAGGAACTTTTATCAAGGATTCTGAAGCGCTGAAGCCTGTATCTTCAACCGTGTTGGAAACTTTTTGGAATTGGAGCGGGGCCGAAGTCGGCCGGGGACGGTCGCAATCAGCGGTGCATTCCCAATGGCACGCGTGAGTCATGCCGAACCCGCTCCAATGTAAACAAATAGGAAGATCGATCTTTTGGAGGAAACACAGATGAACAGACTTATTCAGATCTTGATACTTTTTATGACGTTGGCCTTTGGCATTGCGTCCGTCTTTGGACAAACATTTTCAGCTTGGTCGGATCCCGTCAATATGGAGTCGATGATCCCCGGCACAAGCACGGAATTCAACACGGCATACGGCGACGGGTGTCCGATACAGGCGCCGGACGGGCTGAGCTTTTACATCGCTTCGAACCGCCCAGGCGGACTTGGCGGCCAGGATATTTGGATTTCGACCCGCGCGACCACAACGTCTCCTTGGGGAGCGTTCGTGAATGCCGGCGCGCCGATCAACACGGCGTCCGACGATTTTTGCCCTTCGCCGGTGCCCGGCAATGGCCTCTTTTTTGTTTCGACGCGTCCGGAGACGGGAGCTTGCGGCGGCGCAGACATCTATTACACCAAGAAAACGAACGGAACTTGGCAGACTCCCGAAAATCTCGGATGCGAGATCAATAGTCCGGGGACGGAATGGAGCCCGTCGTACTTTCAGGATGAGGACGGACACGGCGTCCTTTACTTTGCGAGCAACCGACCGGACGGACACACGCCGGGCGGCACCGATCTCGACATCTACTACACGACCGATTTCGGGCCCGCCCAACTTGCGCCGGGCGTGAACACGGAGTTCGACGACGGAAGGCCGAACGTGCGCCATGACGGGCTCGAGATCGTTTTCGACTCGACGAGGCCCGGAACGCTCGGCGGCCCGGACATCTGGACGGCAACGCGCGCAAGCACTCGCTCGGATTGGGGCGCGCCGGTACATCTTCCGGCACCGATCAACAGCGCGGGCAGCGAGACGCGCGCTTCGCTCTCGTGGGACGGCACGCAGATGGTCTTCGGCTCGAACCGTCCGGGCAGCGAACCGGGATCGGGCGGAACTCCTTTGGGCGACGTCTGGGCGATAACACGAACGCGTCTGCCGGATCCGAAAACCACGAATGCAGATTTCGACGGCGACGGAACCTCGGACCTCAGCGTATTTCGCCCGTCCGACGGCACGTGGTACGTGCTCGAAAGCAGCATCGGCAGCTACGTTGTGCAGCCTTTCGGAATGAGCGGCGACAAGCCGGTTGCGGGAGATTATGACGGCGACGGCAAGACGGACTTCGCGGTCTTCCGGCCGACGGACGGTTTCTGGTACATCCGTTATAGTTCGGATTCCTCAGTGCATTACACGCATTGGGGCCTCTCGGCGGACGTGCCTGCGCCAGCCGATTATGACGGCGACGGCAAGACCGACATCGCGGTTTACCGTTCCGGTACGTGGTACATCATTAATAGCTCGAACGGACAGGTTCAATATCGACAGTTCGGAACGGGCACCGACATTCCGGTCGCATCAGCCCAATAACGACCGGCTTAAGAAGCAGTTTGCCGTAACTCCTGAGTGCGAAGCGGCAAACTGCTTTTTTTTTGAAAGACGCGCACGTTTTCATACACGTGCTATCAAGCAGCTTGGCGGTCGATGTTCACTTTGATCGTCCGCCATTTTCCTTGGTTGAAACGCACGACGCTCAGGATGCAGCGGGTTACGTGTCCGGCGAGTACGGCGAGCCAAATATGTATCGGCTCCAGCGTACTCGTCTCGCGGATCACGAAGCAGATGCTCAAGGGCACGATGACTTGCGAGACTATTGAGATGTAGAGCGGACTCTTTGTATCGCCCGCGCCTTGAAGGCCGCCCGTGTATGAGAGCGCGGTCGTGATAAAGAATCCCGAGATGCTGAGAACGCGGAGAAGATTCGCGCCGACCTCAACGACCACGGGGTCCGTAAGCCCAAAGATCGCGAGCATATTAGCCGGGAAGAACAAAAAGAAGAATCCGACGACAGCTGCGCCGATCATTCCGAATCTTGACGCGAGACGAACCGACCTTGCGGCACGGTCAGGAAAACCCGCGCCGATGTTCTGCCCGACGACCGCACCGGCTGCTCCCATCAGCGCGTTCGAAGACCAGGAGACGAGCAGAAAGAGTTGGCCGTAACCGACCGCGAATGCCGCCTGTGCAGCTGCCCCGTTCGTTACCGACCCCATGAACGTGAGCATCAGCACGCCGCCGATATTCATCGCGACACCCTGAAATCCGGCGGGCAGCCCGAACCTGAAAAGTTCGCGAATGATGCCCCAGTCCGGCGCGTAACCGCTCTTTGGAAAGCTAACGACCCAACTGCCGGCGTAAAGTTTGTAGAGCGAGAAAAGGCCGACCGTGCCCGACGCGATGCAAGTCCCGATGGCAGCCCCCGCGGCGCCGAACGACGGGACGGGCCCGAGTCCGCGAATAAAAATAATGTTGAGAATGAGGTTCAGCACCGTCATCACGATGCCGAGAGCCATCGGCGTTTTGGCGTCGCCCGCCGAACGAAGCGCTCCGCTCAGCATAAAATAGATGAGCATCCCGAAGCTGCACGTGAACATTATCCTTAGAAACGGAAGCGCGTCTTCGATGACGGTCGCATCGTGCGTAACGAATGCAAGCAGGTGCGGCGCCGCGAAATATCCGATCGGCGCAAGTATCCCGATCGCTAGAAAAAAGCACGTCAAAAAGCCCTGATAGACAGTGCGGTTCACCTTCTCCTGATCGCCCGCACCCGCAAAACGGGCGACGAGAACGCTCATTCCGATAAATATCGACGAGACGAAAACGATCACGACGAGGAAGATCTGAAAGCTGACGCCGATCGCCGCGTTCGCTTTGTAACCGAGCAGATGGCCGACCATTATGTGATCGACCCAGCCTTGCATTCCGCTGATGATGTTCGTAAAAACTGCCGGCCACGCGATCTTCCAGACGGCGGAGGTCAAAGGGCCTTCGACGATCGAGCGGTCGAATTTCGAGGACTTTGTTTCGGTGGGCGATTCGCTTTCGATCTGCGGTTCACTCGGGCTTTCATCCATAAAAACAGCGTAACTACTAGATAAGCGAAAAGCGTAGCAAATTCGCGGGCTTTGAGCGAAACGTGAAAAAGAGGCAAGGGAGCGCGGGCGGCTCCCTTTCGCGTCGGGTTCGCGTGAGAAGAATTAGGCTTGCGGGCTTTCCTGATGCTCCACCATCCAGTTAACGCCGAACTTGTCCGTCAACATTCCCCAATACGAACCCCAGAACATTACGCCCATCGGCATCGACGGATTTCCGCCTGTCGAAAGGCCGCCGAAGATGCGGTCCGCCTCCTCGCGGCTCTCGGCCGAGATCGAGATCGAGAAATTGTTGCCCGCAACCAACGGGAGCGGGCATACGCCGTCCGGAGCGTCGCTCCCCATAAGGATGTTGTCGCCGATCGGCAAAGAGATGTGCAATATGAGGTTCTTTGCCTCTTCGGGCACAGGCATTCCCATATCGGTGTCGCCCATTCGCATCTTCATCATAAATTCACCGCCGAAAACCGAGCGGTAGAATTCGAAGGCTTCCTCGCAACTGTCTTTGAAGTTCAGGTATGGATTCATTTTTGGCATTTGTAATTCTCCTAAAAATTTCTTGTGAAAGAGAGACAGAATCTACCACAGCCTTCTTGTAGAATGCAAGTAAGGTTACTTGCACGATGCAAGTTATGTTATGATCGTTGCTATGGATGGAGATGCAAATATCCCAATGCGTTCCGATTGCCCTGTGAATTTCGCGGTTGAAAGACTC
>DAORTR010000026.1:0-24685 GCA_035432765.1 Pyrinomonadaceae bacterium | reverse complement strand
ACGAAATGACCGCCGAACTCGAAAAGAAGACCGAGCTCGAAGCAAAGCTCCAGCAGGCGGAAAAGTCTGCGGTCGTCGGACGTTTGGGTTCGGCGATCGCGCACGAGATACGCAATCCTTTGAATTACATCAATCTCACGCTCGACCATCTGAGGAGCAAGTTCGCGCCGACCGACGACGAGAAGAAAGCCAAGTTCGACAAACTTACGCTACAGCTAAAAGAAGAGGTCGCGAGGATCAACCGCCAGATCACGGACTTTTTGAACTATTCGCGGCCAGCGACCGCGGATCTGCGGCCGATCGACGCACGCGTCGTTGTCGAGGATTCGCTCCGTATAATCGAAGCGCAAGCCGAGGAAAAAGGCATCGTCATATCGGTTTCCGAGCACGAGAACGCCCCGCAGATCATCGGCGACCCTCAATTCCTGCGCTCGGTCTTTAATAATCTTTTCATCAATGCCGTGCAGGCGATGGAAGGCACAGGCGGAAAACTCAACGTTCGCATTCGGCCGTCCGACGACGGTAAATTCGTCAATTTTGAGATCGCGGACACGGGTCGCGGCATTCCGTCGGAGAACCTCGAGTCGATCTTCGAACCGTATTTTTCAACAAAAGAAACGGGCACGGGCCTCGGCCTCGCGATCGTGAAGAAGATCGTCGATATTCATAACGGCAGGATCGAAGTTGAATCGACGGAAGCAGAGGGGACGAAGTTTGTCGTTCGATTGCCGACTGCGGAAAATGACCACATAGAAACATAGACCGCATAGATGTCGCTTTTTCCTTCCCTATGTTTCTATGCTCCTATGTGGTGAAATTATTTTATGGCTCGTAAATCCATCCTCGTCGTTGATGACGAGAAAAATCAAAGAGAGATACTCGACGAGATATTGTCGGGCGAAGGTTATGACGTAACGAGCGCAAGCTCGGGCGAGGCGGCGATGAAGTTCGTTGCCGACAGGCATTTCGACCTCGTTCTGACGGACCTGAAGATGACGGGAATGAGCGGCCTCGATCTGCTCAAATCGCTTACCGATTTTGATAAGTCGATCATCGTCATTTTGCTGACGGCGCACGGCTCGGTCGATTCGGCCGTGGATGCGATGCGTCTGGGCGCATTCGAGTATCTGCAAAAGCCTTATGACAGCGAAAAGCTGCTCGAAACGGTTTCACGTGCGTTAAAGAAACTCTCGACGCTCGACGCCGAGATCGTCTCCGTTTCGCCCGAGATGGACAAGGTCAAAAAGCTGATCTTAAAGATCGCCAAATCGAATTCGACCGTGCTCATCCGCGGCGAAAGCGGCACGGGAAAGGAGCTGATCGCACGCTCGATCCACACGAACAGTCTGCGTGCGAATGAAGCGTTTCAGGCGGTGAATTGCGCGGCGATCAACGAGAATCTGATCGAGAGCGAGCTTTTCGGCCACGAAAAGGGTTCGTTCACGGGCGCGGTTTCCGACAAGAACGGCCTCTTCGAGATCGCGCACGGCGGCACGCTCTTCCTCGATGAGATCGGCGAATTGGATATATCGCTCCAGGCGAAGATCCTGCGTGCGCTTCAGGAAAAGCAGATACGGCGTGTCGGCGGCGTGAAAGAGATCGACGTCGATGTTCGCGTGGTCGCGGCAACGAACCGCGACCTTCTGCATATGGTCGAAGAAAAGCGTTTTCGCGAAGACCTTTACTATCGCCTGAACGTGCTCTCGATCGAACTGCCGCCGCTTCGCGAAAGGCGCACGGACATTCCCGTGCTGATCGACTATTTTGTCAAAAAGCATACGCGCGGAACCGACCACAAAATAAAGATCGACACGAAGGCTCGCAAATTGCTTGACGAATACGCGTATCCGGGGAACGTCCGGCAGCTCGAATCCGCGATCGAGCGTTCGATACTGCTCTGCGAGAATGACACGGTTACATTCGATGACCTGCCGCCCGAGATGACGAACGCCGTCCGTCCCGCGGCAATTGACGCAAGCACCGATTTCAAGCTGCCCGAAGACGGAATAAACTTCGAAGACCTCGAACGCAGCCTAATTATGCAGGCAATGGATCGGACCGATAACAACATCACAAGATCGGCCAAACTCCTCGGCCTGACTTTTCGTACATTGCAGTATCGCTTAGAGAAATTCGGCTTCAAAAAGGAAGCCGAAGAGGAAGCGAGCGAAGAATAGCCTGGGGCGACAGGAAGTTCGCCGGCCTAAAACGATGGAATGGTTATCTACATTGTCTCTCGCTCTTGGTTCGGCATGGACCTCCGGCATCAACCTTTATGCGACGGTCTCGATGCTCGGCCTGCTTCAGAAATTTGCGGGCGTAAAACTGCCCGGCGGGCTTGAAGCTCTAGATAATTGGTGGATCATCGGCATTGCGGGCGGTTTGTACATCGTAGAATTCGCCGCCGACAAGATCCCGTATGTTGACAGCGTTTGGGACGTTGTTCATACGTTCATTCGCGTGCCCGCAGGCGCGGTCGTTGCGTATGCCGCGACGAGCCAACTTGACCCGGCGATAACGATCTCGGCGGCGCTTCTTGGCGGCGGATTGGCCTTCGCATCGCACGGTACAAAGACTGCCGCACGCGTAACTGCGAACCTCTCGCCCGAACCTATTTCGAACTGGACGCTCTCGATCGTCGAGGACGTCATTGCCTTCGTCGGCACTCTGCTCGCCGTCTTTGCGCCGATCGTGATCGCCGTCATTCTCATCGTCTTTCTGATCCTTTTCCTATGGTTCCTGCCAAAGATCGTACGGCGGCTGCTGCGAATGTTTCGTGCGGTTTCGGCATATCTTTCCGGAAAAGGGTTCGATCAGGCCGCCCGTTAAAAATGTCCCCACGCCGCCTCGAATTCATTCTTTATTTCTCGGGCCTATTGTTCCTCGCGGCATTCGCCTATTTCTTTCGCGCGGACGACGCCGATTGGACATTCCCGATGTTCATTTTGGCGGTGTCGATGTTCTTTCTCGGCTACCGCTTTCGGCTGAAAGCGAGGATAGACGCCCGACCGAAGGCGATGGATCCGGCGGAACCGAAAGACGAGCCGCACGGATCGTGAAGGGCCTCGAGTTTTGTCCAAGGCGTCCGAACCGAATAGAATGTTCTAATGGAACGCATAAAACGCCTGCTCGACAACAACCAAAAATGGGCGGCAAAACAGGTCGAGGCCGAACCGGATTTCTTTGCAAAGCTCGCCGCTCTGCAATCGCCGGAATACCTTTGGATCGGATGTTCGGACAGCCGAGTTCCCGCCAATCAGATCATGGGCGTGCAGCCGGGCGAGGTCTTCGTCCATCGCAACATCTCGAATATCGTCGCCCACGGCGATCTTAACTGCCTTTCGGTCCTCCAATTCGCGGTTGACGTTCTGAAGGTCGAGCATGTGATAGTCTGTGGACATTACGGCTGCGGCGGCGTACGAGCCGCTCTCGAGACGATCGGCCACGGCCTTATCGACAATTGGCTCCAGTTGATACGCGAGACCGCGTATCTTTACGCCGACGATTTGGACAACCTCGAAGGCGAGAACCGCGTCGATCGTTTATGCGAATTGAATGTCGCACGCCAGGTCATCAATACTGCCGATACGACCGTCGTAACCGATGCGTGGTCCCGCGGCCAGAAACTCATCATTCACGGATGGATCTATCGGCTGCAGGACGGGATCATTCACGACCTCGGCTTTGTCCAGGAAAGCCCGGATGACGCTCTGGATTTTCGCGACCGTTTCTTTAAAAAGAAAGAACTAAATGGGCGGACGACTGCGTAGATAGAAGTTTTTTCAATGAGAAGTAAGTTTTTGAATCCCCTCTTTCTCGCGGCATTCCTCGCTTTCGCGGCATTCGCCGGTGCGAGCTTCGGCCAGGCTCCGGGCGAACGCACAAGAGGCGACAGCCCAACACAACCGCGGCCGAAGATCACCGCGTCAAAGAACGATTCGCTCAAAATCATTCCGTCGCGACCGGCATTCGACTCGCTCGCTCGCGTCTATCAGCAAGGAACTCCGTACGCACTGCCGCACGTGATGTTCGTGATCGACCGCCTCGCGAAAAATAAGATCTACTTTATCAATTCGCAGAGATTCCGCTTCCACAAGGACTTTCTTCTTGCGACGTATCTTGTCCCGCGCGGGGCTGATATCTTCAAGCCGATCTATATCGACACGGGCCGCAGGTTCATCGTCGGGACCATCGCGTGGCAGGAACCGATCGAGCGCTTCACATGGGAGCTTTGGGAAGGTGATATGGCGACGAGCGAGCTGATCAAGCTCGCCGGCGATACGATAAACGCCGCATTCTACACACACGTCAGTTTCAAGCCGAATTCCGACCGTCAGACGGCCGCTTCGGACGATCTCGGCATCGGACGCGTTTCGCAGGACGAACTCAATCGCAACCAGGTATATCTCGCCCTCAATACTGGAAGTACGGTCGGACGCCTGCACATTATCGAAAAGCTCGACGACACTGTCGAGATCGGAGACAACGAGATCCTCGTCCTTCGCGAACTGCCGCAGTCTCTGCCGCCGGTTCGCGGGATAATCGTCGCAAAGCCTTCGTCGCCGCTTTCGCACGTCAACATCCTTGCACGCGGCTGGGGCATCCCGAATATCTACATCAAGGACGCCGACAAGCTCTTTCGCGGCCTGAATACGTATTGGATAAAGCTTGACGCGCGCCCGAACGATTACTCTTTTGAGCGTGTAACGCGTTCCGAAGACATACCTAATCCCCCGGACGATCAGATACCGCCCGTAAATCTAACGACAACTAAGCTTGCACCGCTCGCCGCTATGCGAAAGCGCGACAGCATATCCTACGGGTCAAAAGCCGCAAATCTCGGCGAGATGATCAATAAGAAGGTGCCGGGCGTAACGATCCCGGACGGCTTCGGCATCCCATTCCATTGGTATGACAAATTTATGCAGGAGAATGGATTCGACGACATCATTCTCAAGCTCACCGACAACAATGATTTTGTCCACAATCCGCGAATTCGGCGGCAAAAACTCGTCGAATTCCGTCAGAAGATCGTCGATGGCAAGTTCGATGACGCGTTAAAGAAAGAGATACTCGAGCGCTGGCACACACAACTCGGCGGAAAGCCCGTCTTTGTACGTAGTTCGTCGAACAGCGAGGATCTGCCGAATTTCAGCGGCGCCGGGCTTTATTCGAGCGTTCCGAACGTGATCGACGATGAATCGCTCATCACGGCCGTAAAAAAAGTTTGGGCGTCGCTTTGGAATTTTGACGCATATGAGGCCCGCGTTCGAAATTATGTAAGCCAAACGGACGTCTATATGTCAGCCCTCGTTCAAGTCGGCGTCAATATGAAAAAAGGCGGCGTGATGATCACGAAAGATCCTTTCGACGACCGCGCCCGCGACGTCGTCTATATCTCCGCCGTCTGCGGACACAATTCGAAGGTCGTTGATAACGACGGCATACCTGAGCAATTGCTTTACAGCCAAATGGCAAATTCCATTACGGTCAAAACCCTCTCGCAACAGCAGAGCGCTCTTGAGTTCGATGAAAAGGGCGATCTTCGTCCCGCGAGAGAGACCTGCGCGGGAAAAGATCAGCGTGTTCTCACCAACGTTGAGGCACGCTCTCTCGCAAAGGCCGCCGCCGCGATAAAACGCGCCTTTGGCGGTTCGACCGCTCAGGATATAGAGTGGGGAATAATTGACGGCAAAGTATTCATAGTCCAGGCAAGGCCTTACGTAGAGAAAAAATGAAAAACATCGGAAAACTTATCGTCCTGATCTCAGGCGTCGCCATTGCGGCGTGCAGTTCGAACGCCGTTCGCGTGTCGGACAATTCGGCTGCTTCGAATTCGGCAAAAATGCCGGAACAGTCGGTTGTTGCGCATTCGAATGAACCGACGGGTCCCGGTCCGGCCGGAGCGGTCGATCCATCTAAGCCAAAGTCTAAATGGACGCAGAGCGGAACGCCCATCGATACAAAGAAATTTGACGAGGCGATCAAAACGGCCGATGCGGCGGTCAAGAAGTCGAGCAAGAATGCGGACGCCAAGAAGGCCCTCGCCAAGGCTTATTTCAACCGCGGCATGGCTCTGACCGACGCCCGCCAGTATCCGTCCGCGCTTGGGGATTACCGAAAAGCTCTCGAAGTTGATCCCGATATGGCAGAGGCAAAAGAATGGGTCGATCAGATCATCGGAATATATGCTGGTATGAACCGCGAGGCGCCGAAACCCGGCGAAGAACCGCCGCCGCTTCCATTCGGCGACAAGGAAAAATAGAAATGAAGAACTTTGTTGCAGTAACAGTATTAGCTTTGATGACCTTTGCCTTCTCGGCAACGACTTATGCGCAAAAAGGCCAGACGAGGATTAAATTTGCCCGAGGAACGACCGAAAAGACCGTCCAGGGAACGCTCTCAAGTTGGAAGTCTAAGCGCACATTCGTCATCCGAGTTCGCGCCGGGCAAACGCTAACCACTAATAATTCAGGGGATAACTCCATTACGATCTCTGTCACGCCACCCAAGGGCTCGAGTTACGAACAGGATATGGCTGCCGATTGCCACGACCGTAACGAGGTCGATCCGACAGCGGCCGGCGACTATATAATTACGGTTACCGAATGCAAGAAGGCCGATCCGTGGAAGGGCAAATTCGAGTTTCTTATCACCGTCCGCTAGACAAAAAGCGGGCGCGAAACATAAACTTACTCCTTTGTTTTTTGCATCTTTGCCGATCGATGCAGATGGACAAAGGAGTTTTTCAATTTTATGGCAATTTCAGCTAACGATATCAGAAAAGGAATGGTGATCCTGCACGAGGGAGCGCCGGTCAAAGTAATGGAGTTTCATCATCACACGCCCGGCAATTTGCGGGCAATGGTGCAGGCAAGGCTTCGTAACTTGCTGACCGGAAACTCGTTCGAATACCGCTTTCGATCCAATGACACGCTGGAGAGGATCGTTCTCGAACAGCACAAGATGGATTACCTATACTCGGACGGTTCTCATCATCATTTTATGAATAATGAGACTTACGAGCAGGTTGCTTTGACCGAAGACGATCTTGGCGATTCGGCTCAGTGGTTAATGCCGAACTTAACGATCGAGGTCGAGTTCTATAACGGTTCGCCGATCGGCATCACGCTTCCGGCTTCGATGGAATTGACCGTTTCGACGACCGAACCGGTTATGAAAGGCGCGACGGCTTCGAACTCGAATAAGCCTGCGACGCTTGAGAATGGCGTAACGCTGCAAGTGCCGCCTTTTATCGTCGAGGGCGAGAAGATCCGCGTAAATCCGGCTGAATCGCGCTATCTGGAACGCGTGAAATAAGTCTCGGATATTGCAACTTCACGCTTTTTGCGACTTTATCTATTTCGGGGAGTTGCAATGTTCTTCCTTTACAGCCTTGTCTATACGCTCGCTTTTCTCGCGCTGCTGCCCGTTTTTGCGGTCAGCGGCATCGTCGGGGGAAAGCGCGCGGCCGGATTCTTCCAAAGGCTAAGTTTCTTTTTGCCCGCATTTACGCCAGATGAACGCAAGACCGTTTGGCTCCATTGCGTCTCGGTCGGCGAGACAAACGCCGCGCGGCCGCTTGTCGATCGTCTTCGCGCCGAGTTCCCGAACGCCCGGCTCATCGTCTCGACCACAACACGCACGGGCCAAAACCTGGCGAAAGATATCTTCAAAGACGCCGATGCGGTGTTTTACGTCCCGTTCGACTGGCGCCGGAGCGTTCGGCGCGTGCTGCGGCATTTTCGCCCGACTTTGCTCGTCATAATCGAGACGGAGCTTTGGCTCAATCTCATCCGCGAATCCTGCAAAGCACACACGCGCATCGCCCTCGTCAACGGCAGAATGTCCGAACGCTCGTTCAAGCGTTACGCCGCCTTTAAGACGACGATGAAGCGGCTCTTCGGGTACTTTGACCGTGCTCTGATACAGACGAGTGCGGACGCGAACCGCTTTATGGCTCTCGGTATGCGTGCGAGCAAGGTCAAGGTTACGGGGAATCTGAAATTCGACCATTCGATCACGGAAACGGAAGAGAGTCTTACCGACGCATTCCGCGCGCGTTTTGGATCGACCGATGGAGCGCCGCTCATAATTGCGGCGAGTACGCACGAACCGGAAGAGCGGATCGTACTCGAAGCTTTTCGTAAAACTTGGGAGAAAACCCGCGAGGCGCTTCCGCGGCTGATGATCGCGCCGCGCCATCCAGAGCGGTTCGATGAAGTTGCGCGCCTGATCGCGGAGTCTGGGTTTCAGTCGGTGCGAAGGTCGGCGACGCCGAGCGATAAGGACGCGGCGGCGGAAGTGATATTGCTCGATTCGATCGGAGAACTTCGGGCGGCCTTTCCGCTTGCCGAGATCGTCTTCGTCGGCGGAAGTTTGATCGAGCACGGCGGCCAAAGCATTCTCGAACCCGCCGCCGCCGGCAAGGCGATCATCACCGGCCCTTACACGCACAATTTTAAGGCGATCGTCGAGGAATTCGTTGAGCGGGACGCGCTTTTTCAACTTCCTGAAGACGCCCTTAATGACGCGCCGACCTCGCTTGCGACGGAGTTTTGTTCTTTGCTTGATCGGCCTGAAAAACGCAATGGCCTCGGCGAACGCGCCAAGGCCGCGATGAATAACAATCGCGGAGCGATCGACCGCACTTTCGACCAGCTACGGCCGCTGATCGAACGTTCTATTGACCGGCCGCCGAGCCGCTGAACTCACCCTTGATCTACGTCTATTACTTTTTTGCTGCGATCCTGATCTGGCTGAGCTTAAAAGCATTTCGCAGCGGCATCGACTATGCGCGCTTCATTCGCGAGCGCGTTGCTGCGCCGGTCGCCGAGGAACAGCATTTTGCGACGATATTCGCCCCGTGCCGCGGCGTGGATCCGGGTTTTTCGGAGAATCTCGAAAGGCTTTTTTTGCAGGAATATCGCGAATACGAGATCATTTTCATCGTCGATGACGAGAAGGATGAAGCGGTACAGCCGATAGTCAAGGCGATCGCTAAATTTGCGAACCCGCGGGTTTCCGCGAAGCTTCTCGTAGCTCCAAAAGCAAAGGGAACGAGCCAGAAGATCGCGAATCTCCTGCACGCGATCCCGCACGCAGACGAACGCAGCGTCGTATTCGCGTTCGTGGACTCGGATGCGCGAACGGGCAGTGCATGGCTTGCCTCGCTTTCCAAGGCTGCTTTAGAGGCCGGCGTCGGGGCGGCGACAGGCTATCGTTGGCTGGTCTCAGAACGTTGGCGGCTCGGTTCCGCTCTCGCATCGGTGTGGAACGCCTCGGTCGCGAGCGCGCTTGGCCGCAATACGAAAACGAACTTCTGCTGGGGCGGATCGATGGCCGTCAGCCGCACGAATTTTGAAAAGCTCGGCGTCAGAGAGCATTGGCAGGGAGCTTTGAGCGACGATTTCGCCGTAACGCGAGCCGTGCGCAATGCCGGGCTCGCGATCGAATTCGTCCCGTGTGCGATGTGCGCGAGCCTCGAAGATCGCACCATTCGCGATATGCTCGAATTCACGACGCGGCAGATGAAGATCACACGTGTCTATTCTCCAGGCTTGTGGATAATGTCGATGATAGGTTCCGCGGTGTTCTGCGGCGTGTTGTTAGCAAGCGTCTGCATCGTGTTCGCGTCCGAACCATTTTCGGTCCAGTTTGCCCTTGCCCTTGGCGTATTTGTTGCGGTCGCAGGGCTCACGGCCGGGAAAGCATTGATGCGGCTTAATGCGGTCCGTCTTTCGCTGGCGGAATACGACACGCTCTTACGGATGCAGTTCCTTTCGCAGACCGCGCTTTCGTTTCTCACGCCGGTCGTCTTTCTCGTGAACTCGATCGCGGCTCTCCTCTCCCGCAGGATCGCATGGCGCGGAACCATATACGAATTGAATTCGCCGAGCGAAACTGTCATTATACGCGAAAAGCGATGAGTCAAGATTGGCAAGATCCGTACGGAGAAGATGCAGAACCGCAAAAAGCGGTTTCTGCCCCCGAACCCGCCGCGACCGTTGAAACTGAGTCAAACTTTGCAAGAGAACCCGGAAACTCCCTTTCGCTTTTTGACCCGGAGCCTGCCAAGGACGACGAACCCTTTATTTTAGAATCATTTACGCCGGCCTCGGCGGATGAAAATGCTCGGCGGTTCGGACTTGGCTGGTCGGCCGGGATCGCATTTTCCGGTGCGATCGCATTTATGGTATTTCTCGGCTGGCTCGTCGATCTGCTCATCGGGAGCGCACCGTGGGGCATCGTTTTGGGTGTAATTTTGGGTGCCGCGATCGGTTTTTTTCAGCTTTTTCGCATCACTTCGCGTATCTTTCCGAACAATTCAGCCCCAAAGGTGAATCCGCTGCTTTCATCGCGAAACCGCCAAGACTGACAGGCAATTCCGGTTTTCGATCTTACAAAGCCCTTTGGTTTTGATTTTTGCCTCGATTTCGGGGTAGAATACCCGTTTCGCGATGGGCGTCCAAACGGATCCAGAAACGGGCATTCGCGTATATTCGCGTGCAAGGATCTTCGCTCTGATGGCCGTCGCCATTGCAGCGGCAGCGGTCGCGGGCTTGATATTTGGAAATGTGCGGTTTTGTGTCGGCATCGTGGTCGGCGGGTTTTTGTCGGTTGTGAATTTCCTTTGGCTCGAAAGTTCGACAAAAGGCCTGTTCGCTCAACAAGCCGAAGGGCAGCGATCGATCTTCCCGGCGGCACGCTTCATTCTCCGATATCTCGCTTTGGGCGTCGTTCTTTGGGGAATTTATAAGCTTGATGTGTTGCCGATCGCAGCAGTTCTAATTGGGCTTTCAGCATTCGCTGTGGCCGTAGTGTTGGACGGATTTAATAGTATTTTTAAGAGTCGAAGATAGAAATGTTTCTTTTAGCAGAAGGCGGCGAGCATACTCCGCTGATCGTAGAATTCCTGAACCACTACTTGGGCGAACCTGTTTATAGGTTTCAGATCGCCTACACTAAACCGCTTTGGGATAAATTCTTCGCCCATTTCGGTACGACTCCCGAGGTGGTCTTTAACGCTCCGTACAGCCCTGAGACGGCGATCCCTTGGTACACGGTGATGTTCGTGATCGCGTGTATCCTTTCGGTGTTTGTGATCTACCTGCTCAAAGGCAAGCTTTCGGAAGACGATCCGGCGGGCGGGCAGTTGACGCTCGAAGCCGGCTATCTCGCCGTCCGCGACCTGCTCGAAAGCGTCGTCGGCAGCCACGGCCAAAAATATTTCCCCGTTGTTGCGACATTCGCAGTACTGATCCTGATCTCGAATTTGATGGGGCAGTTCCCGATGTTCATGTCGCCGACCGCGTCAGTGAACGTAACATACGCCCTTGGCCTGTCGTCGTTCATCTACTACAACTACGTTGGCATCAGGGAGAACGGTGTCGGAAAGCACGTTGCGCACCTCGCGGGGCCGCGGCTCCCTTGGTTCCTAGCTGTTATCACGGGCTTGATATTCTGTATCGAGCTGATAAGCAACGTTTTCAGGCCCTTCACGCTCGGCGTACGACTTTTCGCGAATATGTTCTCGGACGAAAAGGTTTTCGTCGAG
Organism: Pyrinomonadaceae bacterium; assembly: GCA_035432765.1. Taxonomy (GTDB): domain Bacteria; phylum Acidobacteriota; class Blastocatellia; order Pyrinomonadales; family Pyrinomonadaceae; genus OLB17. The sequence goes on along the minus strand of DAORTR010000026.1, from coordinate 13,128 downwards.
ATCACGAATATCTATCCGCCGTACACGCATTTCCTTCTGCCGCTGGCATTGACCGGATTGGGTGTTTTCGTTGCGTTCGTGCAGACGCTCGTATTCTCGCTGCTCTCGATGATCTACATCGGCGAAGTAACGCACGAACCGCATGACGAGCACGAGCACGATGCGGAAAATGCCGAACCGGCTGCGGCGCACGCGTAAGTTTTGTAAAGTTTTCGCCCGCTCGATCTTTGCGGACACTCGATATTTGAAGATAAAAGCGACCCGATGACTCGGAATCAAAAATGATGTGCGTTTTATAGCATGATATGCCCGCACGCGGCAGGAGCCTTGACTCTACGGAGTATAAAATCAAGTGCATACCGGAAGCGAGGCGAAATAATAACGCCCTGCACATTGTTCTCGAAACGACGAACGGAAAAACGAATATCTTCGAATCTTATAAAATAGGAGATAACAATGAAGAACATTAAACATATTGCTTTCGCAACGCTCGCGATCGCTCTTCTCAGCATGGCGGCAATGGCACAGGGTGCCGGTGCAGCCGATAACGAATTCACCGTCAGCAGCGCAAAGGCTCTCGGTGCCGGTCTCGGTTTCGGCCTCGTCGCCGGCCTCGCAGGTATCGGCCAGGGCTTGGTCGGTTCGCGTGCCGCTGAAGGTGCCGCGCGTAATCCCGGCGCTTCCGGCTCGGTAATGACGCTTATGATCATCGGCCTCGCCATGATCGAGTCACTCGTGCTCTTCGCACTGCTCGTGGTCTTCGTTAAGCTCTAAGCAGCGACGACTCGACATTTGTAAAACCGGCGGCACCTTTGCGGAGATCTTAAGTCTCGCGTGGGTTGCCGCCGTATTATTTTGTGGCATAGACGCCGTTTTTGGTGTTTACTTGCAACTTGGGCCGAATGAAAGCGTTCTAATTAAAGATGACCAGCGACCTGATCGGAAAACTTGTAGCGGATAAATATCGCATCGAATCGCTCATTTTAGAAAGTGATTCCGGCGATCTCTTTCGCGCCGTGCACGAATCCCGCGCGACGCCCTTGATCCTCGAATTGCTCCCGAGAGCGTTTTCGGTCGATGGCCGATGGGCGAAGAAATTTCTTGATCGCGCGCGTATCGCGGGCGGTATTTCGCATCCGAACGCGCTTCGCCTTGAGGATTACGGCGAGGACTCGCGAGGCAATGTTTACGCGGTTTACGAGAACGTCAATGCCGAACTGCTCGATTCGCTCATCACGCGACCGCTGCCGCAAATTCAGGCCATTGGCATCGCTCGAGATATCGCGCAGGCTCTAGAAGCAGCTCACGAACGCGGCGTTCTGCACGGCGCTTTGTCGCCCAAGAAGGTGCTTGTGGAGAGCGGGTCAGACGCGAAGGTTTATGGCTTTGGCGGCGAAAGGTTCGATATTCCGGGTGATAAAGATTCTGAATACTTAGCTCCCGAACAGAGCAATGCATATCCGATCGCTGACACGCGTTCGGACACATACGCACTTGGCAAGATCCTAAAACGAATGCTCGCCGGGCCCGCAACGGTCGATGGCGCTGCCGATGCTCTGCCCGAGAACATTCATCCGGAGCTTACGCCGATAATCGAAACTGCGACCGCTCCCGACCCGGAATTACGCTATCCGTCGGCGACCGCATTCCGCGAGGATCTCGATCGTATATATGCGGAATCGGGCGGCAATGCGATTCTTCCGAAAGCGTCGAAAAAGCACAACATCTGGCAGACCGCGTTCATAGCGTTGTGCGGCATTGTCGTTCTGGCAGGCGTATTCATTTACGCGACGTATTCAAGAGGCAGCGATCCGACCGTAACTATGAAGGTCGATGAAGGCAGCCTGCCCGTGCAGCCGATAAATCCGGCTACCGGAGCACAGGAAGAAGCTCTGCTAAAAAGCGCGCCGATCGGCGACCCAAGCTCTCTCCAAGACCCCTATTTGAATGGAGCTACGCCGGGTGGAGACGGCTACAACGCGTGGGCGAACGGCGTGATGCCGCCTGCCGGAGCGCCGCTTAGCGGCACAACGACCGGCCCGCTCGCCGGATCGCAATTCCCGCAGAATCCGCAGAATCCGCAGAACGGCATCCCGCCGCAGGCCATTGGCCCGCCGGGAGAGAGAGTTACAGTTCAGCCGGGCGGCAGCGTCTTTATGCCGAACGAAGGCGGCGTTATCCTTGTTCCTGTTCCCAAGACACAGGAGCCTGAGCCGACAAATACGCCAAAGAATAACGCGGCGAATACGGCAGTAAAAAATCCGCCCGGCACCGCAACGCCGCCGAAAACAACGGCAACTCCCGCCAAAACGACGGAGAAGCCCGCGGCTTCGGCGACGGAATCCAAAAAGGTTCCTGCCAAATCTGCAAAGAAAGGAAAAACGGAAGAATAGTTCGCCCTCGCGCCTTAGCGCGGGACTTCGAGCGTCGTTAGGATATCCGAAATAACGCTGTCTGTCGTTGCGCCGTCAAGCTCGGCCTCGGCACGCAGCGAAAGTCGGTGCCGCAGCACGGGCAGCGCAACATCGCGGACGTCATCCGGCGTCGGAAAGTCGCGTTCTCTGATCGCCGCGAGTGCCTTTGAGCAGAGCAGCAGCGCGATCGAGGCTCTCGGGCTTGCCCCGTAGAGAACCGCAGGGTGATTTCGCGTCCTTCGGGTCATATCGACGATATATTTCTGCACGCCCGCCTCTGCACGCATATTCCGCACCTCGAATCTGCATTGCTGCAGGGCGGACGGATCATCGATCGGCACGATATCTACCTGCTCGAGGCGGCGCGAATTAAACCCTGCGTCCCAACGCGCAACGATCTCCTGCTCCTCGGTCTCGGCCGGATAATCGATCAGGATCTTTAGGAGAAATCGATCGAGCTGCGCCTCAGGCAGCGGATAGGTCCCCTCGTATTCGATCGGATTCTCGGTCGCAAGCACCGTAAATATCGGCGAAAGTTTGTACGACTCACCGTCAATGGTCGTCTGCCGCTCTTCCATCGCTTCAAGGAGAGCGGCTTGCGTTTTCGGCGGAGTGCGGTTGATCTCGTCCGCGAGCAGGATGTCGGTGAATATCGGCCCTCGACGCAGATTGAATTCAGACGTCCGCATATTGAAAACATTCGTGCCCGTAATATCGGACGGCATTAGGTCGGGCGTGAACTGAATACGCGAATACTGTGAACCGAGTATCTGCGCGAGCGTCTTGATCGTGAGGGTTTTCGCGGTTCCCGGTACGCCTTCGAGCAGCGCGTGGCCCTCGGCGAGCATCCCGATGAGTATCTGCTCGATCGCGGCGTATTGGCCGACCACTGTTTTCGAAAGTTCGCGGCGAATATGGGCGACGAATTGTGGAGTTACATTTAGCATCTTGTTCAGAAGATCACGTCGTAAATTATCTTTATCGCAAGTAGTAGAACTGCTGCAAGGAAGATCCGTTTCAGCCAAACATCGTTCATTCTCGCGGCGTAATGAGCGCCGATATAACCGCCGATGAACATCGTAACCGCAAGCCAAAACCCAAGCGTGTAGTTTACCAAACCCTGCCACATAAAAAGAGTGCTGGCAATTCCCGAGGAGACTAGATTTATGAGTTTCGTGGCGGCGATCGATTCGGAGAAACGCATTCCGAAGAATGCGACGAGCACGACCGTCATTATCGTTACATATCCGCCGCTGAATAATCCGCCGTAAACCCCAAGCCCGAACGCGAGAGCGTATGCCAATTTTCCTGGCGTAACGGCTTTGGCTTCTTCCGAAGTTCCGGAGCCCGGTTTTACAAGGACGAATATCGCAACCGCGATCATCGAGACGGAGACGAGAGTTTTTATTCCGTCGGCCGATATGTAGCTGACGAGCATCGCCCCCAACGCAGAACTCACCGCAGTGATAATGAGCAGCGGCGAGACCTTTTTAAGATCGACGGTTTTCTGCCGAAGGAACGGGATCGTGCTGCCCGCCGTCATAAAAACAAGGCCGAACATATTCGTCGCGACAGCAACGCGCGGTTCGATATGGAATTGGAACATCACGGGCACAGTTATCAGCGAATTGCTGCCCGTAACGACGCCGACGATGCTCGTGATCAGAAAAATGAAGAGTAAGAGGGCCAATTCCGCAATATTCATTTTGCGGATGCCTTCCTGCGCGTGAGATTCAATGCGGCCTCAAGCTCTCGAATGCCGGCGACAACGCGATTCGCTTCCGACCGACTGGGACGAACGTCGTGCATTACATCTTCGGCACTCAGTAGAACATCCTCGACCGCGGCCGGTTCTTTGCCCGCACGCGATGCGATAAGCCGTGCGAGGTCGGCGTTCGACACCGTTTTTGCATCGACGCCGACGAGGCGAGCGGCACGACGGCGAAATTCGCGATAGATATTCTCGACCGCAAGATCGTACGAGCCTGTGCGACGCTGCAGTTCGGCCATTGCGGAGAGATACTCAAGCTTTGTTAGGCGATCCGGCTCTTTTGTAGGCAGAGGGCGGGCGAACCGTCGGCTCTGCGAGAAAAGGATCAGTCCCGCGATCAGGAAGAACTGCAAGAAGATCGCTACCACCGGCGTTCCCTTGAAATACTCGACCATCCGATTCTCATTCGAGCCAAAACCGTGATGGTATTCATCGAAGGCGATCGTTTCTCCCGACCTTGCGGCGACGAGATTCACGCCAAGTTGGGCGTTATCAAGCAGCGAGATCCCGTGATTCGACAGCACGAAAGGATCCGTAAGGATCACGATCCTGCCGCTGCCGTACGTTCGGCTGACGACGATCGCTTTGCCGTCGGTTTTAAGATCGGCGACCGGTTCGCCCGAGAATACATTGTCGTTAACCGTGAATACCTTCGGCGGCGGCGGCGTTTGCGTCGAGGCGTCGGGTTCGGGTTCGTCGCTCTCGCTCGTCCGTGCAGGCCAGCGAATGTAGGCGCCGAATCGCGATGGCTGGATACTGCCCACATTGACCGTAAAAACCGTTGGCTGCACGGGCAACGCAGGCGGCACGTCCCTTGTCGGCTCTTTCATCCCGGCTTCGTCAAGGAATGGGAAGCCAGCGCGCATCGGGTCGATCGTGAATGACGGTTCGCCGCCATCGCTCACAAAAGCGGCGTCCGGGCTGCGGTCGATGACAACGAGCTTTCCGCCGTTCGCGACCCAACGAAGTATCTCGCCGCGTTCAGTCTCGGAAATTTCCTTCTTAAGCGGGCCGACTATCACGAATGTTCCGGGAGCATCGTGAGCGTCGAGCGCGCTCGTTTTATTCTGCCACCTGACGGTCTTCCGTCCCGTCTCAGAGAGCAGCGTGTAGAAGGCGTGAAATCCCGTTGGATCGGTGTTGTAGCTCGAACGGTTAGGATTCAGTTCGTTGGCCGGCACCTCGGCCTTTTGCTGAACCGACAGAGCGTTGAGCGCAACGAGCAGCCCGAGCATAAGAACGAAACCAAATATCAGGATCAGCTTTTGTTTCATTCTAGGCCCGCTCCGCCTTTTCAAGAGCTTGTTGGTATAGAGCGGCGACGCGAGCCCAATCCTCAGCCGTCGATTCTTTAGCGCCATACCAATGAAGTTCGAATTCCTTCGTAATATCGCTCATCTCCGCGACGATCTCTCGGCGCTTTCGCAGATCGAAAAGATAATCGCGATTCGTCTTATGCTTGACGAGCTTGAGAAGGCGATGGTCTTCGAGGCCGCAGAGCGCAGCGATATAAGCCTTTCTGATGGCAAGCGTAAGCTGACCCGAACGCGCGAGTTCCTCAGCTTCGGAAAAAAGATCGTGCGATGTCGTATCCTCGCCGATGACCTCGCCGAGAACGATACGTTCCCGTTTGCGACTGCTGTCTTTTCTAAACCTCGGCAGAAAATGCGGAGCAAGCTTGTACGCGATAAAGCCTAGGCCGACGGCGACGCCGAGGAATAACAAGATCTGCAGGAACGACGCAAGATTCGGCATCCCCGGCGTGGTCGCGGGCAATACGTCTTGTTTCGGATAGCGGCTGAAGAGCCAGTTCAGAACACGCTGCAGAAGAGCGGTCAGGGGCGATTCCTGCGGTTCGACGGTTTTGTATTCTTCCCGCTGCAGGATCTTGCCCAACGCCTCTTTGTCCGAATCCTTTGTCGGAGCGGCCTTCTCGGCCTCGACCAAGTCCAAGACGCCGTCCTTGATCGCTTGCAAGCGAGCGGTGAGTGAATCAAGTATCTCCCGACGCAGTTCGATAGTTTTCGCCGCGCGGTATTGGTTGATATCTTCGTGAAGCCAGGCGTAATCGGTCGCGATCGTTGTGCCGGGAGCATCGACCTTTTCCGTCTCAGGCAGCGATGTTTCGATGATGCCAAGCAGACGTTCTTCCGCGTCTTTACTTATCGGGCCGGAAGAGGCTGCCTTCTGCAAGTCACTTGCCGCACCCTGCGCGATGCGAACTCGATCGGCATAGTCGGTCAGCGTGGCGCCGAAAGCGCCCGCCGCGAAGATCATCACGACGAGGAGAGCGGAAATGGAAGCCTTGAATCTCATTCGAGTCCGAGCATCGAGTTCGATGCTGCAGTGCCGCTTTGTGCGGGCGTAGTCGTCCTGTTCTTCGTGTGACCGAGCGCGGGCTGAAGCGGATTGAAATAGTCCGGCGGAAGATCCGGTATCTCGCCGAGACGACGCGTCGCGAGAAGCTCGATGTCGTAGGCTTCGCTTCGGATACGCGTATCAACGTAAAGAAGCGAGAGCCCGATCATCCAAACCGGCGAAAGCAGCATAAAACAGAGCTGACCGATCAGCGAATAGACAACTGCGAGCCAGACCGGCATAACGTCAAACTCCGTAAGCTCGACGCCGTTCGCCCAAGTGAACCAGGCAAGCGGGACATACAGGATCGCGAGGGCCGCGACAGTGGCGACCGTTGTAAAAACGAGCAGCGCCATCAGGCGGCGTACGCTCCAGGTTGAGAATGACGAACTTCGCCCGAAAGCCGCGCCGACGCCGAGGCCTTCAACGAGGATCGCCTGCGGTACGAACGCAACGCGCGAAACGATCAAGAGCGTGAGCCAAAGGACGCCGTAAAGGACAGCAAGGCCGACGACAAGTCCTACGACGACCGCAAGCGGCGGAATGCCCGATAGTAGAAAGGCAGAAAGCCCGACCGGAATAAAGATCGCGATCAGTCCGACATAGACAGCGACGAGGCCAACGATAGTAACGCCGATCGTAATAAGCGTCGATGCGACGAGAAGGCTCCAGATCCGCGAGAGACAGTTCGCATACGTCTGCCGGAACGAGATCGGTTCGTCAAAAAGCAGATTGCGGACGAAGTTTCGCGACGCTCCTCCCATCACGACAAGCGTCGCGACAACCTCTACGAACCATACGTTCGCCGTTCCGATGACGAGAGTGAAGTAGTACGTCGCCGTGTCGGTTGGAGCGACGGCAGCTCCGGGAAAGATCACGGTTCGCGTCACGATCGACCAGCCGAGAGCGAGCAGCGTTCCCACAACGACAGGCGGCGCCGCGATCAGCATAAAAACTCCGAAATTTCGGCGATACAGCCGAACCGTTCGGTCGATCAGATCGCCTGCGCCGAGCGATCTGACGGTTGTTCCTGATGCAGTTGATGAAAAAAGCATTGCGTGCGGTGCATCGGCATTATATCCGAATTTTTCATTTCGAACCTTAAACGTTTTTCGTCGGAATGTGGTGATTCTTGATCTTCGAATTCAATGTCGTCGCATTCAGTCCTAAAAGCCGTGCGGCGCGGGATTGGTGGCCCGCTGTCTGGTCAAGCGCACGCCGTATAAGATCGACCTCGAACTTCTTCACCTCATCATAGAAATCGACGCCATTCGAAATATCGATCTCTTCGGACGTGCCTTCGGATTTCTGCATCATATCGTGAACAAGCTTCGGGTCCGTAACCTCAGGCCGCAGGCACTCGACCGTGATCTCACTTCCAGGCGCGATCACTACGGCGCGTTCGATTATATTTTCGAGTTCGCGCACATTTCCGGGGTATGGATAGGCTTCAAGAAGCGCGAGCACATCCGGCGAGACGGCGTCGCTCATCTCGCGACCGTTCTCTTCCGAATATTTGCGAATAAAATGCTGCGCAAGCGGCAGGATGTCTTCACGGCGTTCGCGAAGCGGTGGAAGCTCGATGGGCACGACCGACAGACGATAATAAAGATCCTCGCGAAACGCATTGCTTTTTACCGCCTCCTTAAGATCGACGTTGGTCGCGGCAACGATCCGAACGTCAACCTTCGTCGGCGAAACATCTCCGAGCGGCGTGAATTCCCTCTCTTGAATGACCCGGAGCAACTTGACTTGAATTTCCGGCCGCAGGTCGCCGATCTCGTCCAGGAATATCGAACCGCCATCGGCAGCCTCAAAGAGACCTTTTTTTGCGCTCACGGCACCGGTGAATGCGCCTTTTGTGTGGCCGAAAAGCTCGGATTCGAGCAGCTCAGCGGGAATATTCGAGCAATTTACGATGATAAAAGGCTCGTCTGAACGCGGACTCGATGCGTGGATCGCTTTTGCGACAAGCTCTTTTCCCGTTCCGCTTTCGCCCGTGATAAGGACGGTGGAACGCGCCTGAGCGACCCTTTCGACCAGGCGAAAAATATCCTCCATCACGTCGGAGCGGCCAATAAAGCCGTCACGCTCGACGCTCTTGACCATCGCCTGCCGAAGGTGACGACGCTCTTCCTGATTTCGCCGGTCTCGAATACCGCGTGCGACAAATGACAATATCTGTTCGTTCTGGAATGGCTTTCGAATAACGCCCGCGGCACCCTTTTCCCAAGCCGAGATCGCCGTGTCGAAAGTTGCGTACGCGGTGATCATAAGCACGATCGCTTCCGGATCCATCGCGATAAGGCGTTCGAGCGCCGTCAAGCCGCCGATGCCCGGCATCGAAACGTCCATCAGGACGGTGTCGTAAGCCTTGTGCGAATATGCTTCGAGAGCTTCTTCACCCGTTTTGGCAAGATCGACCGTGTAGCCCGCGCTTGAGAGGATCGTCTCAAGCACGTCGCGCATTATCTCTTCGTCATCGCAGATAAGGATATTCCCTTTCTTTGCCATAAGTTCTGACTATACAGTGGCTTCGCGAAACCGTCTATTTCGCGAGATATGCAGGAGTGATATAGAGCGAACAAACTTTAAGGCCTTAGATGCCGTAATATACTCTAAGCTTTGTATGAACGCGGGCCGACGTCGGCGACAGTGTTCGAATTCAAGGAAAGAAATTTTATGGCTCTCTCGAAATCCGCAAAGATCGCATTCGGCGTTGTTGCCGGCCTGCTTATCGTATGTCTTGTCGGGATCATTATTGTCGCCCTCCTTTTTGAATCGCTCAGCAGGCCGAGTGTTCCGCAGAACAGCGTTTTGGTGCTTAACGTTAGCGGTTCGCTGCCGGATTACGTACCGGACCAGCCTTTCGAACGCGCTCTCGGCATCGACCAGGAGCAGTCATTCACCAACCTCCTGACCCAACTGCGAAAAGCGAAAGTTGACGGTCGCATCAGTGCCGTTCTCCTTGATATCAATTTTCCGGGGATCGGCTGGGGCAAAGCCGAGGAACTTCGTGAGACGATCACCGATTTCCGCACGGGCGGAAAACCTGTCTATGCGTATCTTGAACTCGGTTCCAACAAGGAATATTACATCGCAACCGCCGCAGACAAGATCTTTGTGCCGCCGCCGGGCGATCTGCTCATAAACGGATTTGCCGCCGAAGCCATGTTCTACAAAGGCTCGCTCGACAAACTCGGCATTGAGGCCGACGTCATTCAGATCGGTCCGAAATATAAGAATGCGCCGGATCAATACACCAAGACCCAAATGGGCGATGGTCAGCGCGAGGTCATCGACGCGATCCTTGATGAATACTTCGGCCAGTACACCGACGCCATTGCAAAGGCGCGTTCAAAATCTGTCGAAGACGTAAAGGCTATCATCGACAACGCTCCTTACACGCCCGCGCAGGCAAAATCGCTCGGTCTGATCGACGATGCGCTCTATCGCAGCGAGGTTGATAATGTCCTGAAAGAACGTCTCGGTTATGCTGCCGATAAAGAACTGAAAACGATCAGCGGGGCACGATACCGCGAGATTCCGTCAGATTCGGTCGGCCTGAGCAACGGCGAAAAGGTCGCGGTCGTATTCATCTCGGGCACGATAAACACGGGCAGTTCTTCGAACGGAATTTTGAACGGCGAAATGGCCGGCTCCGACACGATCGTCAAAGCGGTCAATACCGCTGCGGCAGATGATTCGATAAAGGCTATCGTCCTTCGCGTCGATTCACCGGGCGGATCGGCGCTTGCTTCGGATCTGATGTGGAAGGCGATCGAAGATGCAAAAGCGAAAAAACCGGTCGTCGTCTCGATGAGCGACGTTGCGGCGTCAGGCGGCTACTATGTTGCCTGCAATGCGAATAAGATCATCGCCGAACCGACAACGATCACAGGCTCGATCGGCCTTTTTATGGGCAAGCCCGTCGTCAAAGGTCTTTACGATTGGCTCGGCGTCTCGAATGAATACGTGATGCGCGGCAAGAACGCCGGTATCTTCCGCGAAACGGTCAAGTGGACGCCCGAAGAGCGTAATAAGATGGTCGAACAGGCGAACGCGATCTATTACGACAGCTTTGTACCAAAAGTGGCAAAGGGCCGCAATCAGACCCCGGAAGCGATCAACGCGATCGCCCAAGGCCGTGTCTGGACCGGAACGCAGGCAAAGGCGAACGGGCTTGTGGATGATTTCGGCGGGCTGGAAAAGGCGATAGCTGTCGCCAAGGAACTTGCGCAACTCCCTGCGGACAAAGACGTTAAGCGTGTGCTCTATCCTGTCGGCACGCCGTGGCTCCAATCGCTTTTTGGCGGAAGCCGGGACCAGGACGCGAAAGCCAAACAAACTCAAGATCAGTTGCTCTCGCAAATGCCTGCGGACGTCCGCCGTGCATTCCGTTACGCCGCAATGCTCGATCGAATGAAGAATGGCGAGGCAATGGCGTTAATGCCGTTTGAACTCTCGGTCAAGTAGCTTTAGCGACGCTCTCGATCACCGCGATCGGGATCGGCAGCGTTGCCGTAGGTTTACCGTAAACTTTTCGGTTTAAGTTGGCGATCGCGATCTCGGCGGAAGTGAGCAGTTCGTCCGGCGGCAGATCTTCGCGATCCTCGTAACAAGCGTGAGCTATGCACGGGAACGGCTTTGCCGTCGAATGGACCAGGCAGCCGATCGCAGGCTCAAAAAGTGGGCACGCATACGTCGCAACTTCGTGGTCTTCTGCCGAACGTAGACCGTATTTCTCGATGGCCGCCGCCGCCCGTACGACAACTTTCTCCTGAATGTCCGCTGGCAATTCGCGGATAGCGGCCCTCATTGCGGTAGCTTCAAGCCTTGAAATTCGCACATTCACAAAATGCGCGTCGAGACAGCAAGCACCTTTAGTTTCACAACTTAGACAGTCTTTTGCTGCGTGCTCGAAGCCATCACGAATGCGGGCAGCAAAGCTGTCCCTCATCCAAGTGAGTTCCTCAAGAGCTTTCTTTTCGGAGAATAGTTTCACGGCTTAGTGTTACGTCCGTCGTCCCCGGCGTTCACATCCGGGCCTCAGAATGTTAGGATTATTTCAATTTTTGTCTGTACGGGCAATTCTCCCCGGTAGTAGAAACATGACCAAGTCCATCTCAGCATTCGTTCTTTTTTGCATTTTATTCGCTTCGACAGTTCCGGTTCTTGCCGACCATATCACGCTCAAGAACGGCGACCGCGTAACCGGAACCGTTGTTAGTCGCACGGATGAAGCCATTGAAATTGAAACTACTTACGCCGGCGTTATAAAGATCGCCGCATCGATGGTGGACAAGATCACGCCGGAACCTGACGCGGAGGCAAGGTCCGACGTGAAAGCAACCTCGGCGTCTAACACGGCGGGTTCGACCGAGACGGCTAAGGCCGAGTCGAAGCCTGTAAAGAAAGATGAAGCCGTGCCTTTATTCGGACACGGAAGGGCGTTCGGTATGCTCGAAGGCTGGACGGGCAACGCGACGATCGGATACAACTACGCCTCCGGCAATTCAAAGACGGCGACTTTGACGACAAGCCTTCGCGCAGTCAAAGACGGAACAAATGACAAACTCACCGTTTACGCCCGCAGCCTTTGGTTCTCGAGCCGAAAGTCCGGCGTGTCGATCACGACGTCAAATGCTTTCTGGGGCGGCGCCCGTTATGACCGGAACATCAACGAGAAGATTTTCGGCTTTGTCTCGTATGATTTTGAGCGCGATCGCCCGAAGAAACTTTTGTTTCGTTCGATCGTCGGTTCAGGCGTCGGCCATCACACGATAAAGAACGATAAGACCGAACTCGATCTCCTTACGGGTCTCGCTTGGAACCGAACTTGGCAGGCAGATGAGAAAACGGACACGCCCGAAGGCCTCGCCGGCGCCGCGCTCAAACAAAGGATCAACGGAAGGCTCAAGTTTCAGGGAACCGTCAACTTCTACCAGAATATTACAGACGTTCAGGAATATCGTTTCATAACGGACTCGACGGTCTTTGTCGATGTTACCAAACGCGTCGGCGTGTTCTTTACGATCGGAAATCGGTTCAACAACGACCCGCCCCAAAACACGGAAAAGAACGATTTTCTTTTCACGACCGGCCTAAAATGGAACTTTGGCAGGGGCAAATAGCGTCCCTTGCGTATTGCGGCTTGAAGCGAAATGCTTCAAAATAGTGTGAATGCTAAAAGAAGGCGATAAAGCACCGAATTTCTCATCTAAAGACCAGGACGGCAATGCCGTAAAGCTCTCGGATTATAAGGGAAAGCGTCTTGTGCTTTATTTTTACCCAAAGGATGATACGCCCGGCTGCACAAAAGAAGCGTGCTCGTTCCGCGACGCTGATGCGGTCTTTAACGAGAAAGGCATCAAGGTTCTCGGCGTTTCGACCGACGATGAGAAGTCGCATCAGAAATTCATCTCGAAATTCCAGCTTCCTTTCGATCTGCTTGCCGATACGGACAAGAAGATCGTTGAGGATTACGGCGTCTGGGGAGAAAAATCGATGTACGGCCGCAAATATATGGGGACGTTCCGCAAGACCTTTTTGATCGACGAAAAGGGCAAGATAGTGAAGATCTTC